>NZ_JBFRFR010000003.1:0-201338 GCF_052114925.1 Bradyrhizobium sp. 2TAF36
CCACCAAACAAATCCCTCCCGGTGATGGCGCATTCAGCGGCGCTCTTCGTCCGTTCCTGTCGGGCGATCCTAGTACGGCCGTGCCGGTGAGGCCATGCAGCTATTGGTCTCGACCGGCGCCGCGCCACTCTTGCTCCCGGTCGGGATCAAAAGCCGCATCGCCCAAGGTGGTCCTCAATAGGGGAAAGCGCTATTTTGAAATGTCTCCCGCCTGACAATTCTGCGACAAAGTTTTTTCAGGCGGGAGTGGCCTTCATCTTTCGTCGGATGGCGGTCGAAGCGATCGTGTTGCAGTGCAGCAGAGAGATTGGTTGGCGAACGGTGCGGCTGGCTTCGGCATCATGATTTCTGAGGATCAACTGAAGCGGGTCGCCGCCTGGTCGCGCGAGCTCACGGAAGCGGAGATCGAGGTCGCTCGCGCCGGAATCACGGAACGGTCCTACCGCACCGGTGAGACCGTGTTCATGCGCGGCGATACGTTCGGCTATTGGGCGGGCATGGTGAGCGGCCTGGCACGGATGGGCGGGGTCTCACGCGACGGCAAGGAAACGAGCCTTGCGGGGCTGACGGCCGGGGCCTGGTTCGGCGAGGGCAGCGTGCTCAAGAACGAGCCGCGTCGCTACGACGTGGTCGCGCTGCGCGACAGCCGCGTCGCGCTGATGGAACGCAGCGCCTTCATGTGGCTGTTCGAGAACAGCGTCGGCTTCAACCGCTTCCTGGTGCGCCAGCTCAACGAGCGGCTCGGCCAGTTCATCGGCATGCTTGAGGTCAATCGCACGCTGGATGCCACCGCACGCCTCGCGCGCAGCATCGCCTCGCTGTTCAATCCGATCCTCTATCCCGAGTCGACCGCGCATCTGGAAATCACCCAGGAGGAGATCGGCGCGCTCTCGGGCATGTCACGGCAGAACGCCAACCGCGCCCTGAACCGTCTGGAGAAGGAAGGGCTGCTGCGGCTCGAATATGGCGGCGTCACCATTCTCGATGTCGAGCGGCTACGCGGCTACGGGGACTAGCGCGCGTTTGCGGGGGCGTGGACCGGCCAGAGGTCGGCGCGCCAGCGGACCGCGATCGCCAGCATCGCGATGAAGCCCGCGGCGGCGTAGAGCGAGCCCGTCGCGGAATAGCCGATGATGTCGATCAGGCTGCCGGCCGCGAGCAATCCGAGCGGCAGGCCGTAGATCACCATCATGCGCACGCCCATCACGCGGCCGCGCAGGTGTGCGCTCGCCGTCCGCATCAGGATCACGGCGGCTGATATCATCGACATGCTCTGGGCGATGCCGGCGAGAACGAGGCAGGCCATCGCCACCGGCATGGTCCTGATCTCGACGAACACCAGCAGCATGGCGTACCAGGCCAGCGTCGCGCCGATGAGAAGCCGGGCAATGCGCAGTCCGCTGACCAGGCTGAGCGTGATGGAGCCGATCAGCGAGCCCACGGCGAAGCTCGCCGAGAGATAGCCGAGGCCGGTCTGGTCGGTATGAAAGATGTCCCGCGCGATGTAGGGCAATAGTCCGCCGGTGAAGGGAAAGGCGGTGAGATTGGCCAGAAAGGCGACGCACAGCGCCGCGCGCATTCCCGGGCCGTTCCAGGCATAGACGATCCCTTCCTTGAGGTCGCCGAGCAATCGCGAGACCGCGTGGCTGTTCGCCGGAAGATCGCTCGTCGTGACGGTCCTTTTCGGCCGGGTCAGGCAGAGCATGAGAAGTGCGGCCGCGAGATACAGACAGGCGATCGCCACATAAACGAGGCCGATGCCGAGGACGGCGAACAGGCCTGCGCCCGTCAGCGCTCCGGCGATGCGGGCGCTGTCCTGGGTCGTGCGCGCAACGCTGATGGCGCCCACCAGTTGCTCGGCCGGCATGATCTCGGCAAGCAGCGCGCCGCGAACGCCGAGATCGGAGGGGCGGATCAGGCCCATGAGAGCGACGATGATCATCACGCTCAGCGGCGACAAATGACCGGTCAGCGCCAGGACCATGATGGTCGACGAGAGCGCCGTATAGGCAAGGCGCATCACGAACAGGAGATCGCGGTGACCCATCCGGTCGCCGATCATGCCGAGCACCGGCGCGACCAGGGTCCCGACGAACTGCAGCGACGCAAGCACGGTGAGCAGCAGCACGGAGCCCGTCTCGACCATGATGTACCAGCCGAGCACCAGCGTCTCCACTTCGAACGCCCACGAGGTGAGCAGATCGGACGGCCACTGGAAGCGATAGTTGCGGATGCGGAATGGCGCGAGTGCGGATGTGCTCAAGATGCGATGACGGGTTTCACGGCGATTCCCCCTTATTCTTGTTCTTCTGTTGGCAGGGTAGCCCCGGCCATGCCTCTGTCAATTGGCGCTACCGCATGCCGCCATGCTTGCCGACGATTTGCGGTGCGCCAGTGCGCCCGCAGCATCGCTTCGTCGCCTAGCCGATACGGAGCGGGTGATCAACCGCCGCTTGCTCTTCCCGTGTGACGAGCCCATGCTTGCCTGGTTCCTGGGCCCATTCGGCAGGTCCAGGAGCTCGCGCCATCGCGGCTTCCGCGAGGTCCTGACCCATGAACTGCTCTTGCTGTGGTTTAGAGGTCCAGAGCGGCTTTGCCTTCTGCCCGAAGTGCGGCACGAAGCAGCAGAACGCGTGCCCCGGCTGCGGCTTTCCATGCGCGCCGGATTTCGCCTATTGCCCGAAATGCGGCGCCTTCGTCGCTGAGGTCCCCACAGGCGGGCAGGCATCGGCGCGGACGAGCCCGACGACGCTCCCGATCCGGTCCTCCTCGCCGCCGCTCGTGCCGACAGAGGACGCTCAAGCCGCATTTCGAGCTCCGTCGGACAAGATCGACAGCGAGGCGAACCGCCGCACCATCACCGTGCTGTTTGCCGACCTCAGCGGCTTCACTGCGATGAGCGAGCGGCTCGACCCCGAGGTCATGCAGACGCTTCAAAACGAATTGTTCGAGGAGTTGACGGCCGCGGTGCAAAGTTTTGGCGGCTTCGTGGACAAATTCATCGGCGATGCGCTGCTGGCTCTGTTTGGTGCGCCGGCGGCGCATGAGGACGACCCGGAGCGGGCGGTGCGCGCTGCCCTCGACATGATCGGCCGGACGGCACGCCTCAGCGTACGCGCGGAGGCGTATGCCGGTTCACCGCTGCTGCTCCATGTCGGCATCAACACCGGACACGTCGTCGCGGGCGGGCTCGGTGCGGGTGTTTCCAAATCCTATTCGGTGACCGGCGACACGGTGAATACCGCCCAGCGGCTACAATCGATGGCGGCTCCGAGCGAGGTGCTGGTCGGGCCGTTGACCCACCGCCTGACGCGGCATGCGTTCTCCTATGACTCGCTTGGCGAGGTCTCGCTCAAGGGCAAGATGGGCAGCGTGCTGGTCCACCGTCTGAAGGAGCCGCTCGACACGCCCCGTGCGGCGCGCGGTCTCGACACGCTGGGGCTCAATGCGCCGTTGATCGGGCGCGACGCCGAGCTTGCGCGCCTGATCGGCAGCCTTGATCGCGCGTGCGGCGGCGCGGCTCAACTCGTGCGGCTGGTCGGTGAAGCCGGCATCGGGAAAACGCGCCTGGTCAGCGAATTCGTCGCGCGCATCCGCGACCAGGATCGATTCGCCGGCGTGGCGATCCGGCACGCGGCGTGCTCGCCGCTCGGCGAACAATCCTACGGCACTCTCGCTGCCGTGCTGCGCAGCGCCTATGGCATCGCGCAGAAGGCGGGCGCCGCAGAGGCGGAGGCAAAGGTCGCCGAAGCGCTGTCGGAGCTTGGCCTCGCGACCGACGAGGCCGACCGCCTGATGCCCCTCTATCTGCACGTCCTCGGCCTCGGCGACCCCAACGCCGCGCTCAGGCATGTCGAGCCCGAACAGCTGCGCCGGCAGATATTCTTCGCGATTCGCACCGTCTTCGAACGCCGCCTGGCACTGTCGCCGCTGCTGATCATCGTCGAGGATCTGCATTGGGCCGACGCGGTGTCGCTTGAAGCGTTGCGGTTCCTGATGGACCGGCTGGAGCGGACGCGGCTGATGCTGCTGTTTACGCATCGGCCGATGCTGGAACTGGACCAGTTCGGTTCGAGCAGGATCAGTCACACAACCCTTCGGCTGCCCCCGCTTGGCCACGCCGACGGACAAAGGCTGCTCGCGGCCTATTTCAGTCACGGTTGGCGTGAACCGCCGGGAGTTCTGTTCGGTCGAATCCTCGATCGCGCCGGCGGCAATCCGCTTTTCCTCGAGGAGATCATACGCGGCCTGATCGAAGCCGGCACCCTGGAGCGCGACGGCGCGCAGTGGCGGATGAAATCGGATGAAGCGGCCGCCGAAATTCCGGCAAGTATTCAGGCGTTGTTGCTGGCGCGTCTCGACCGCTTGCCGCATCAGGTGCGCCGCCTGGCACAGGAAGCCGCCGTGATCGGCCCGCGGTTTGATGCGGCTGCTCTCGGTGCGGCGGCAACCGAGCCGGCAAGGGTTGAAGCAGGGCTCGAACTTCTGTGCGACGCGGAGATCATCGAGGAGATCGCGGGCGCGAACTCGATTTCGCTGCGGACCTACCGCTTCACGCAAACCATGCTTCAGGACGTGATCTATCAAAACCTGCTTCTGCAGCGTCGGATCGAGCTTCATGGGCGGATTGGTGGGGCGCTCGAGAGGCTCTATGGCGATGAGCCCGAGCGCCTCGAAGATCTCATCCTGCTCGGACATCACTTCAGTCTGAGCGCGAGCAAGCCGAAAGGCGCGCGCTATCTGCGCGCAGCCGGCGATCGCGCACGCGCCAGCTACGCCAACGACGATGCCATCCGTCTCTACCAACAGGCCCTCGCCGTGCTGTTGACCGGCGGCGAACGGGAGCCGGAACGTCTGGTCCTGTACGAGCGGATTGCGGACCTCTGTGCCGCGGCTGGCCGCCGGAACACGGCCGAGGAGCACTATCAGAGCGCTTTGGAGGGGCACCGCACGATCCAGGACCGGATCGGCGAAGCGCGAATTCTTCGCAGGCTTGGCCGATTGCTGTGGGACGCCGGCAAGCGGATCAAGGCAGAGACGCAATACGCCGAGGCGGCCAACCTGCTTGGAGGGACCGACGCGCCTATCGAGTGGGCGCATCTCCTGCAGGAGCGCGGCCGTCTCGCCTTTCGGACCGGCGATCACGTGGCCGCCGCAAGATGGGCAGACGAGGCGCTCGGCTATGCACGGTCCGTCCCCGCGGACGTGGACGAGCAGGGCGGGCTCGAGGCGGCGCGTGCCATTACGGAGGCCCTCAACACCAAGGGCGTTGCGCTGGCGCGGCTTGGACGACACGAGGAGGCGGTGCGCGAGGTGGAGCAAAGTGTTGCAGCCGCCGAAACCGCCGGCCTCCTCAACGTAGCCTGCCGCGGCTACACCAATCTCGGTGTGCTCTACACGATCGTCGACCCGGCGAAAGCCGTGGAGGTCTGCCGGCGTGGACTCGATGTCGCGCGTCGGATCGGGGATCTTGGCTTCCAGGCGCGTCTTCTCGCCAATTTTGCCGTTGCCTGTTGCACCTTCACGGACAGATGTACCGAGGAAGGGGTGCCGGCCGCCGAAAAGGCGATCGAAATCGACCGTGCGCTCGATCAGCGCGAGCATCTCTCCGTGCCCCTGATCGTTCTCGGGCAAATCCATCAATGCCATTTCCGCCCCGATCTGGCCGCCCTCTGCTACAATGAGGCAATCGAGGTGGCGAACGAAACCGGCGAACCGCAGCAGCTGTTTCCATGCTATGATGGTCTCGCCACGCTGAGCCTTGATCGAGGCGACATGCCCGAGGCCGACCGATATTTCGCGCTGGCCCATGATGTCTGCGCCCGCCATGGGCTTGATCCCGCCGGGCTGATCGTACTGCCATTTCTTGACTAGGTCATATGAAGGAGTTCAACCATGCCAGAACTTCATGTCGACGGACCGCTTCAGCCGGGCGATCGCGCGCCGAACATCGTGCTGGACGCCATCACACGCGATGGAACGATCGCGCTCCAGGATTTTCGCGGGCATAGCCCGATATTGATCGGCTTGTTTCGCGGGCTGCACTGCCCGTTCTGTCGGCGCCATATCGCTGCACAAGCGCAACTTGACGCAGCCCTGCGCGACAAGGGCGTCGAAAGTCTCACGGTCGTGAATACGCCCATCGAACGCGCGCGGCTCTACTTCCGCTATCATCCCTTGCCCAATCTGCTCGCCGCGTCCGACCCCGAGCGGGTCTCGCACCGCGCGTTCGGCCTGCCCACTATCGAGTTTACGGAGAACGAAACCGAGTGGCCGCGCAAGGTGGGTATGAACGTCGTCAAGAGCATGCAGGTGGATGTGCCCGGCGAAACGTCGGGGTCGATGAATCGGTTGGCGGCTGCTGAGTACCTCAACAGCAAGGACGGCTACGAGATGATGGAGGCCGATCAGCGCATGGCGGCAACGGGCCAGGGCCAGCTGTTCGGCCAGTTCCTGCTCGATCGCGAGGGGATCGTGCGCTGGACCTTTACCGAGGTTCCTGAAGGCGGCCACCGCATGTTCGGGGCTCCGAGCCCGCAGGAGTTGATGTCGGCCGCATCGCAGGTGGCGAGCTAGGCATCGTCGCCTGGTTGGCGCTGCAAATGCTGCGCTCAACGTGCCGCAATCCGCGGCTTCCTCTCCGCGGGCGTTGTCGCCGTTGCGGATATCGATGGCCGCGTGAACTGCGCATCAGTCTGAGGCGCAGCCATTCCTGTTCATGACGTTGCAATGACGGAGGCGCACAATGACCAACATCCAGGAGCGGCTCCTGGAAAGTAAGATGACCGAGATTGAGCAGGCCCGATCCTGGAGCCCACGCGTGATCTCGAAATTTGAGACGCTCATCAGGAGCGGTGACGATCTGTCCCTCTACCGGATCAATCCCCTGACGTTCGCGCGTGATCGCGGCATTGCCGAGGCGGATAGCATCGATCTGTTTTTGCATGCCACAAGAAACGGGTTGTTCGAGATGAGCTGGGACGTTGTTTGTCCCCAATCCGGCATGGTGCTCGACAGCTTTGGCGCTCTGCGCACCCTGAAGACCCATTACGTGTGCGGTCTGTGCGACGTCAGCGGCGAAACCGACCTCGACGATTTCATTGAGGTTACGTTTACGGTCTCGCCGCAGCTCCGGCGGCTTCCATTTCATGATCCTCATTTCCTCTCGGTCGAGGATTTCCACTGGAAACTTCGTTTCTCGGGCGACGCGCGCATGCCCGGCCAGCCGATCCGATTTCTCGATTTCCTGCATGGATTGGTTCGCGGACTTGCGTTCTTGCCACCGGGTTCGACCACCACTCTTCGCGCCGATCTCGGTCCCGGTGCTCTAGCTGGCGTCAACATTCAAACGCAGGCTGCGTTCGCGGTCTCGGTCACAGGCGAACCCGTAACCGCGCCGACCGTCTTGCGAGTTGGATATGATGGACGGCGCTTTTCGCCGTCGCTGTCCGCCGTTCCGCCTGGCCCCATTGTGATCGACGTGGAGAACTTCGGCGCAGTGCGTGGGTCATTACTCCTGATCAATTGGCCGCCCGAGATTCTGGCTCAGTCGACCAAGCCTGCGCTCGAGTTCGAACCGTATATGTCCGGCGGCATGTTACTCGCGCGGCAAACCTTCCGCCGCCTGTTCCGCTCGGAACGCGTCGATGAGCGGGAAGGGCTCGGCATCCGGCAGGTGACCTTGCTGTTCACGGATCTCAAGGGGTCGACCGCGATGTACGAGCGTCTCGGCGATCTGAATGCCTATGCCCTGGTCCGCGAGCATTTTGCCTTGCTGGGAGCGACCGTCCAGGAGCATTCCGGCGCCATCGTCAAGACGATCGGGGACGCCGTGATGGCAGTCTTCTCCCGCCCGACCGACGCGGTCTCCGCGGCGTTGCATATGCTCCGGGAAACAGAACGCTACAATGGCGAGCATGGTGAGCCGAGCATCATCCTGAAGATTGGAGCACATTGTGGTCCGTCGATTGCCGTGACCCTCAACGAGAATCTAGACTACTTTGGGCAGACCGTGAATGTTGCGGCGCGCGTGCAATCGTTGGCCGATGCCGGCGAAATCTGTCTCTCGGAAGCGCTTTATTCCGCGCCAGGCGTCAGCGGTCTCCTCGTCGGTCACGCCGTCGCTGAGTTTGATGCACCTCTCCGCGGCGTCGAAGGAAATGCATGCGTGTATCGTGTCGTGCGTAGATAGAATCCTGCTCCGGCATGACTCTGCCGAAGATCTTCACTTCACCGGCACTTTCGGCTTCTTCTCCTCCAGCGCCACGGCTATCGCCGAGATCAACGGGCGCATGAAATAGTGGTCTTCCGCCGGTGCGATGTCCGTGCGTAGGCCATGCGCGGCGAGCTCCCCCGACACCGCAGGGCCCACCGACGCGATCAGCGTCCGCTCCAACCCTGCGCGCAACTTCGCCTCGCTGCCATGTGCCTTCGCGGTCTCCACGAGGCGGCGGACCTGGCCAAGATTGGTCAGCGCGATGGAATCGATCCGCCCCTCGGCCATGTCGTCGATGGCGGCGACGATGTTGCCATCCGCTGCCTTGGAATCGTAGGCATAAGGCAGCACTGTATCGACATCGGCGCCTTGCGCGGCAAGTGCGCCGGTCAGTATGCTGTGGTCCTTGTCCGGATAAAGCTGAAGGCCGACGCGTCGCCCCTTCAGATCGAGCCTGCCCAACATTTCGATCACGCCCTCGGTGGTCGGCTTCTCCGTGGTCTGCTGCGCATCGAGGGAGATCTCGCGCAACGCCTTGCCGGGCTTCGGGCCGCGGGTGAATTTTCGCGATTTGGCGAGGGCAGCGACCAGAGCCTGGTCCAGACCACGGGTCCGCGCGAGCTTCATGATCCGCCGCAGGCCTTCGCCCGTCATCAGCACGAGGTCGTCAAAGGGCTGGTCGATGGCGCGGTGGATCCAGGCCTCGACCGGGGCGGGATCGGGCGCGTCGTGAATGGTGAACATCGGGCACTGCACGACATCGGCACCTTGCTCAGCCAGAAGCTTTGAAAACTGCGCCTCCTCGCGCGTCTCCAGGATCAGGATGCGGTAGCCGTTCAAGCGGTCGGCCATGGGTGTGCTCCGGCGGTAAATTGCAATGGTCCGTTCATCCTGACTCCGCGCTTTGTGTAGAAGCAAGTCTTGGGATCAACTCTTGGGATTGGCGCAAGGGCGAGGTCGGTGATAGAGCAGGGCGCAAATCGCGGGTCGTTCCGCAGTCGTTGCCCAAACCTTCATCAAGAGCCATGCCCAATCATCAATATGTCCTGACCCTGTCCTGTCCGGATCGTCCCGGCATCGTCTCGGCGGTGTCGACCTTCCTGGCCCACAACGGACAGAACATTCTCGATGCCCAGCAGTTCGACGACGTCGAGACTAAAAAGTTCTTCATGCGCGTGGTGTTCACCGCGGCCGATCTCGCCGTGGAGTTGTCGGCGCTCCAGACCGGCTTTGCCGCGATCGCGGAGCGTTTCGGGATGGAATGGCAGATGCGCGACCGTGCCGCGCATCGCAAGGTGATGCTGCTGGTGTCGAAATCCGACCATTGCCTGGTCGACATCCTCTATCGCTGGCGCACCGGCGAGCTGCCGATGGTCCCGACCGCGATCGTCTCCAACCATCCGCGCGAGGTCTATGCCGGGCTCGACTTCGGCGGAATCCCGTTCCACCATCTGCCCGTCACCAAGGAGACCAAGCGCGTGCAGGAGGCGCAGATCCTCGATCTCGTCGCCGAGACACGAACCGATCTCGTCGTGCTCGCGCGCTACATGCAGATCCTGTCGGATGATCTTTCTGCCAAGCTTTCCGGCCGCTGCATCAACATCCACCACTCGTTCCTGCCGGGCTTCAAGGGCGCAAAGCCCTATCACCAGGCCCATGAGCGCGGCGTCAAGCTGATCGGCGCCACCGCCCATTACGTCACGCGCGACCTCGACGAAGGTCCGATCGTCGATCAGGACGTCGAGCGCATCAGCCACCGCGACACCCCGGAGGATCTCGTCCGTAAGGGCCGCGATATCGAGCGACGCGTGCTGGCCCGCGCGATCCGCTACCACCTCGACGACCGCGTCATCCTCAATGGCCGCAAGACCGTGGTGTTCATGGATTGATTGCCCGTCGTTCCGGAGCGCGCGACGCGCGAATCCGGAACCTCGAGATTCTCGGGTGCGCAATTGCGCACCATAGTTCGCCTCTGCGAGGCGTCCCGGAATGACAGCGAGATCATTGTTGTGCCTCAGCGCACCGCGCCGCCCGACGTGGACCCCGTCGCACCCTTCTGCGCCTGCTCTTCCTTCTCGCGATCCGCCGCCGGCAGCAGCCGCTTGCGTTCGCGCTCTTTCATGTAGGCGTCGTATTGCGGCGTGCCGGGCCGCGGCGGTGCGTCGGCCGGTAGGCCGCCGGCCCATTGCGGGACGTAATCGCCCATGCCGGTGGTGAGCTTTTCGTTGACGGTGCCGCAGCCGGACAGCCCCGCGGCGAGCGCAAAGAGGGTAAGGACGGAGCGGAAGGGCTTGAGCATTGTGCGCGCGCGAATTCAGTCAGGTTGGACGCCGGGTTAGGCTGGCGCGGGAGGAGTAGTCTTCAACAAGGTAAAATAGACTTATTCGAGGTAGGTAATTAGCTACCGATTTGCGCTGAACCGAAGACTCGCCGGTGTCCGAATTCTGCAAAAGAAAGACGAAATCCTCCATCCACGCGGCCGGCCGCTTTCTAGACTGTGCCAAGGGGCGCGCGACTAACTGGCTTGGTCGTCGGCGGGGCTTTTTCGTTGACAGGTCCATTTTATTTGTACAATCGTACAAATAGGAGTGACCAGGATGGCGATGCTCGGGTTACCCCGACGTAACCACGGCATCGCTCCTGTCGTCGGCAATCGGGACGCGCGGCTTGCGCCGAATGGTCGCCAAACGTCCGATTGACAATAAGGGCGCGAAAGACGCCATGTGGCGCGACATCGCGCGTGCGTGAGCCAAGGTTGAGCCAAGGACCGGGCACTCGGTCCGGCGCACAAGAGGTCAGGAATGAAGGGGAGGGACATCTGATGTTCGAACGGAAGACGTTTTCTTACAAGGTCTCTTGGACCGCAGCAGCGGCCGCCATCGCCGGCCTCGCGGCCATCGTGCCGGCCAAGGCCGAGGACACCGTCAAGGTCGGCCTGATCCTGCCGATGACCGGCGGCCAGGCCTCGACCGGCAAGCAGATCGACAACGCGATCAAGCTCTACATGCAGCAGAAGGGCGACACCGTCGCCGGCAAGAAGATCGAGATCATCCTCAAGGACGACGCCGCGATTCCGGACAAGACCAAGACGGCCGCGCAGGAGCTGATCGTCAACGACAAGGTCAATTTCATCGCCGGCTTCGGCGTGACGCCGGCCGCGCTCGCGGCCGCGCCGCTCGCAACCCAGGCCAAGATCCCGGAAGTCGTGATGGCGGCCGGCACCTCCATCATCACCGAGCGCTCGCCCTACATCGTGCGCACCAGCTTCACGCTGGCGCAGTCGTCGACCATCATCGCCGACTGGGCAGTGAAGAACGGCATCAAGAAGGTGGCGACGCTCACCTCCGACTACGCGCCGGGCAACGACGCGCTGAACTTCTTCAAGCAGAATTTCACCGCCGGCGGCGGTGAGGTGGTCGAAGAGGTGAAGACGCCGCTCGCAAATCCCGATTTCGCGCCGTTCCTCCAGCGCATGAAGGACGCCAAGCCCGACGCGATCTTCGTGTTCGTGCCGGCCGGCCAGGGCGGCAACTTCATGAAGCAGTATTCCGAGCGTGGCCTCGACAAGGCCGGCATCAGGGTGATCGGACCGGGCGACGTCACCGACGACGACCTGCTCAACAACATGGGCGACGCCGTGCTCGGCACGGTCACCGCGCATTTGTATTCCGCGGCGCATCCCTCGCAGATGAACAAGGATTTCGTCGCGGCCTACAAGAAGGCCTTCGGCAACCGCCCGGGCTTCATGGCCGTGAGCGGCTATGACGGCATCCACCTCATCTACGAGGCGCTGAAGAAGACCAACGGCGACACCGATGGCACCAAGCTGGTCGAAGCCATGAAGGGCCAGAAGTGGGAAAGCCCGCGCGGCCCGATCTCGATCGACCCCGAGACCCGCGACATCGTGCAGAACATCTACATCCGCAAAGTCGAGAAGGTCGACGGCGAGCTCTACAATGTCGAGTTCGCGACCTTCGAAGCCGTCAAGGATCTCGGCAAGACCAAGAAGTGACCCGCGAAAGCGGGGCATCCCGGGGCGCGCATTAGCGCGAACCCGGGATCTCGTGAGCTACACTCTGCGTCATGCCCGGGCTTGTCCCGGGCGTCCACGCAAAGCCCGGACAAGAACGTGGATGGCCGGGACAAGCCCGGCCATGACGATAACTCCAAGCTGAGACGATGACCTCTATCCTCACCAACCTGTTCGATGGCGTTGCCTACGGCATGCTGCTGTTCGTGCTCGCTTGCGGGCTTGCGGTCACGCTCGGCCTGATGAACTTCGTCAACCTCGCCCACGGCGCCTTCGCCATGGCCGGCGGCTATGTCTGCATGGTCCTGGTCAATCGGATGGGCTGGCCGTTCTTCGCCGCGCTGCCGCTCGCCTTCGTCTCGTCGGCTGCGATCGGCATCGTGCTGGAGCGAACGCTCTACCGCCATCTCTATGCGCGCAGCCATCTCGACCAGGTGCTGTTCACGATCGGTCTCACGTTCATGTCGGTCGCGGCCGTCGACTACATCCAGGGGTCGTCGCGCGTCTTCATCAACTTGCCGGCTGCGCTCCAGGGCCAGTTCGACGTGTTCGGCGTCGGCATCGGCCGCTACCGGTTGATGATCATCGTGATCTGCGGCCTGCTCACCATTGCTCTCCAGATGGTACTGGCCAAGACCCGGTTCGGCAGCCGGCTGCGCGCCGCGGTCGATGATCCCCGTGCCGCGAGCGGCCTCGGCATCAACGTGCCGCAGGTGTTCGCCTTCACCTTCGCTTTCGGTTGCGGGCTCGCCGGCCTCGGCGGCGCGCTGAGCGCCGAGATCCTCGGCCTCGATCCGTATTTCCCGCTGAAGTTCATGATCTACTTCCTGATCGTGGTCACCGTCGGCGGCTCGTCCTCGATCACCGGGCCGTTCCTGGCCTCGCTCCTGCTCGGCATCGGCGACGTCGCCGGCAAATATTACGTGCCGAAGATGGGCCCCTTCGTGATCTACACCATGATGATCGTGATCCTGATCTGGCGCCCGAACGGCCTGTTCGGCCGCACGGCCGCGCGTTGAGGCCGCCGATGAGCGCTTCCTCCGACGTCGGTTATCACGCCCAGCGCCAGGCGCGCTGGCACTATGGCGAAGTCGCCTTCTGGCTGGTCGTGCTGGCCTGCGGCTTCGCATTTCCCACGCGCTATCTGATCATGACCGACATCCTGCGGCTGGCGCTGTTTGCGATGTCGCTGGATCTCATCCTTGGTTATGCCGGCATCGTCTCGCTCGGCCACGCCGCCTTCTTCGGCGTCGGCGCCTACGCCGCGGGGCTTCTCGCCTTGCATGGCATCATCAACGAGCCCGTGCTCGCGCTGATCGTCGCCGGCCTTGCCGCGATGGTGCTGGGTTTCGCCACCAGCTTCCTGGTGATCCGCGGCGTCGATCTGACCCGGCTGATGGTCACGCTCGGCATCGCGCTGCTGCTTGAAGCGCTCGCCGAGCGCTTCTCTAACATCACCGGCGGCACCGACGGCCTTCAGGGCATCGAGATGCAGCCGATCTTCGGCGAGATTGCGTTCGACATGTTCGGCAAGACCGGCTTTTTCTACTCGCTGGCGGTGCTGTTCCTGTTGTTCCTGTTCGCCCGCCGCGTCGTGCATTCGCCGTTCGGCCTGTCGCTGCGCGCGATCAAGAACAATCCGCTGCGCGCCGCCGCCATCGGCATCCCCGTCAACCGCCGCCTGATCGCGATCTACACGCTCGCGGCGTTCTATGCCGGCATCGCGGGCGCGCTGTTCACCCAGACCACGGCGATCGCCTCCCTCGACGTGTTCGCCTTCGAGCGTTCGGCCGATTTGATGCTGGTGCTCGTGATTGGCGGAACCGGATATCTCTATGGCGGGCTGGTCGGTGCGGTGGTGTTCCGTATGCTCCAGGAATTGTTCTCCACCATCACCCCGCAATATTGGCAGTTCTGGATCGGTCTCGTGCTGGTCGTGATCGTGCTGGTCGGCCGCCAGCGCCTGCATCGCTGGGTGCTGTACGTGCCGAACCTGGTCATCAAGCAGGTTGCCGGACGCAAGGCCGTCGTTGCCGTGCCGGAGAGCGACGCATGACCATCGCGCTCGAAACCCAAAATCTCGAAAAGCAGTTCGGCGGTCTGCGCGTGACGCGGGACCTGTCGCTCAAGATCGAGCAGGGCGCCCGCCACGCGCTGATCGGCCCGAACGGCGCCGGCAAGACCACTGTGATCAACCAGCTCACCGGCGTGCTCAAGCCGAACTCGGGCCGGATCCTGCTCGAAGGCCAGGACATCACGGATTTGCCGGTGCACAAGCGCGTGCTGCGCGGCCTGTCGCGCACCTTCCAGATCAACCAGCTCTATCCCGACCTGACCCCGCTCGAGACCATCGGCCTCGCCGTCTCCGAGCGCCTCGGCCATGGCGGCGACTGGTGGCGGCGGATGGGCACGCGGGGCGACGTCAACGGCGAGATCGCCGATCTCCTGAGGCGCTTCCATCTGCTCGACGTCATGAACGAAGAGACCGTGACGCTGCCTTACGGCAAGCAACGCCTGCTCGAGATCGCGGTCGCGATCGCCGCCAAGCCGCGCGTGCTGCTGCTCGACGAGCCCGCCGCCGGCGTGCCCGAGAGCGAACGCCACGACATTCTCGCCGTCGTAGGCAGCCTGCCGCGCGACGTCACCGTGCTGCTGATCGAGCACGACATGGACCTCGTCTTTTCCTTCGCCGACCGCATCTCGGTATTGGTCTCGGGCGCGCTGCTCACCGAAGGTCCGCCCGACGTGGTCGCGCGCGACCCGCAGGTCAAGGCCGTCTATCTCGGCGAGGAGGCGGTCAATGTCTGACCTGCTCGCAATCGACGCACTTCGCGCCGGCTATGGCGAGGCGGTGGTGCTGCCCAACATGTCCCTGCGCCTCGCCGAGGGGCAGGTGCTCGCGTTGCTGGGCCGCAACGGCACCGGCAAGACCACGCTGATCAACTCCATCGTCGGTGTCACCCGCCGTTTCTCCGGTTCTGTCGCGCTGGCCGGCACCGATGTCACGAGCTTGCGGCCCGATCAGCGGGCGCGGGCCGGCATTGGCTGGGTGCCGCAGGAGCGCAACATCTTCCGCTCGCTGACGGTGGAAGAGAACATGACCGCGGTGGCGCAGCCCGGCCCCTGGACGGTCGAGAGGGTCTACGAGATGTTCCCGCGGCTGAAGGAGCGGCGGAGCAATTTTGGCAACCAGCTCTCCGGCGGCGAGCAGCAGATGCTGGCGATCGGCCGGGCGCTGACCCTCAACCCGAAGGTTCTGCTGCTGGACGAGCCGACCGAGGGCCTCGCCCCCATCATCGTCGAGGAGCTTCTGAAGGCGATCGGCGCCATCACCCGGGCGGGCGGCATCTGCTCGATCATCGTCGAGCAGAACGCGCAAAAGATTCTGGGGCTCGCCGACCGTGTTGTGATATTGGAGCGCGGAACGATCGTCCACGACGCCCCGAGCGCCGCGCTGAAGGCCGACCCGTCGGTCCTCGAGCGCCACCTCGGCGTCGCAGGGGCGGCGGCCCACTAAAATATCCCGGGAGTAGAAAATGCAGCGAACCAAAGCCCCCTTCCGCGCCGACGAGGTCGGCAGCCTCTTGCGTCCCGCGAAGATCAAGGAAGCCCGCGCCAGGCTCGAGAAGGGCGAGATCTCGGTCGACGATCTGCGCAAGATCGAGGACATGGAGATCGAGAAGGTCGTGCACAAGCAGGCCTCGATCGGCTTGAAGCTCGCGACCGACGGCGAATTCCGCCGCTCCTGGTGGCACTTTGACTTCCTGGCCGAGCTCACTGGCTGCGAAATGTTTCACCCGGACACGGGCATCCAGTTCGCGGGTGTCGAGACACGGCATGATGCGGTCCGCGTGATCGGCAAGCTCGATTTCCCCGACGACCATCCGATGCTGGATCACTTCCGCTTCCTGAAGAAGTCCGCCGACCAGGCCCACGTCACCGCCAAGATGACGATTCCCTCGCCGGCCGTGCTGCACTTCCGCGGCGGCCGCAAGGCAATCTCCAAGGACGTCTATCCTGATCTCGACGCGTTCTACGAAGACCTCGGCAAGACCTACCGCAAGGCCGTGAAGGCGTTTTACGATGCCGGCTGCCGCTATCTCCAGTTCGACGACACCGTGTGGGCCTATCTCTGTTCGCAAGACGAATTGAAGAAGGCGAGCGAGCGCGGCGACAATCCCGAGGGTCTCCAGCAGATCTATGCGCGCGTCATTAATTACGCGCTGGCCGAGAAGCCGGCCGACATGGTGGTGACGACGCATGTCTGCCGCGGCAATTTCCGCTCGACCTGGATCTCCTCGGGCGGCTACGAGCCGGTCGCCGAGACCATGCTGGCCGGCACCAATTACGATGGCTACTTCCTCGAGTATGACAGCGACCGCGCCGGCGGCTTCGAGCCGCTGCGCTTCCTGCCCAAGGGCAACAAGGTCGTCGTGGTCGGCGTCATCACCTCGAAGTTCGGCGAGCTCGAGAAAAAGGATGACATCAAGCGTCGCCTCGAAGAGGCCGCCAAATTCGCGCCACTGGAGCAGCTCGCGCTGTCGCCGCAGTGCGGCTTTGCCTCGACCGAGGAAGGCAACATCCTCTCCGAGGAGGAGCAGTGGGCCAAGCTCGGCCTCGCGGTCGAGATCGCCAAGGAAGTGTGGGGCAACTGAGCGCTGCGCAGTCCGTCACGTGAGGGACGGCGAGGCCTCACCACACACTCACTGTCATTCCCCGCGAAAGCGGGGAATCCAGTACGCCGCGGCTTTTCGGTGAATCACGGACGTCTCGGCGTACTGGATCGCCCGGTCGAGCCGGGCGATGACACCGAGTGAGTGGCGGGCAGCGTCGCACCCTTGAAAACCAGTGCGCTCACCCGCTCTCACTTCTCCGCAAGATAAACCTCGCCCAGCAGCGACGAGTTCGACCACGGCACCTGCTTGTTCTTCGTGCTCGAGACCACTTCCGCCCGCACCCGCGTGAGCATCTGCTGCACCTCCAGCCCCGGCGTGCCGAGATGGCGGGAGAGGGCGGCGGAGAACGGCGAGTTGGCGCCTTCGCCGTCGAGCGCGACCTGGCCCGGCGCGGTGGCGAACGCGATCAGCGTGCCCGCGCCTAGCGTTGCACCGGCGCCCAGGCTCGTTGGCGCTGCGAGGCCCGAAGCGCCCTCGATGCCTCGGTTGGTGCCGGCGGCTGCGACCTGCTGCGCCATCGGATTGTTGCGGCAGGCATCGAAGATCAGAATGTTGGTGCGGACCTGGTCGTCGAGGCCGGCCATGATCGTGTCCATGTCGATCATCGCCTCCGTCATGCCCGCGCCCGGCTTGAGCTCGACGTCGACGGGAATGAGATAGTTGCGGCCGTCGACCTGCACGCCGTGGCCGGCATAGTAGACCAACGCGACCTGCGCCCGCGCCGCCTCGCGCAGGAAGTCGCGCGTCACTTTCTGCATCGCTGCGCGGTCGAGATCGATGCCCTCGGACACGGTGAAACCGATGTCGCGCAGGCTCCTGGCGACGGCGCGCGCATCGTTGGCCGGATTGGGCAGCGCCTTGACATGCGCATAGGCGCCGTTGCCGATCACCAGTGCCAGGCGCTTGCCAGGCGTCGCCGGGGCAGGCGAGGGCGCAGGTGCCGCGCCCGTTTGCTGCGGGGCCGGCTGCGTCACCGGTGACGGCGCATCGCGCGGGATGGGTGTGAGCGCATCCGTCACCAGCGACAGCCGCACCTTTGCGGTCGCCTGGTTGGCCTTGCTGCCGGCATCGGAAGCCACGATCGCCAGCGTCGCCTTGTAGTCGTCGCGCGCATGGGCGTAGTCGCCCTTCGCCTCATAGGCCAGCGCGCGGTGGATATAGCCGGAGATCAGCACGCTGTTCGGCGGCGTCATGATGTTGACGGGCGGTTTTTCTTTCGCAAGCCGGATCGCATCGCTGCCATCGGCGATGGCGCGATCGAGATCGCCCCGCACGCGCCAGATCGCGGTGCGGTTGATCAGCGGCTGCGGCAGTGTCGGGTCGAGCCGGATCGCCTGGTTGATGTCGGCAAGCGCGCCGTCGAGATCGCCGAGCGCCTCCTTCGCAATGCCGCGATTCTGGAACGAGAACGTCGATTTGGGCTGCAGCTTGATCGTGGCATCGTAGTCGGCGATCGCCTTGGCGTAGTCGCCCTTGCCGCGCCAGGCGTTGCCACGATTGTGGAAGATGGTGCCATCAGGCGGTCCGAGCTTCAGCGCATCGTCGAAATCGGCGATCGCGATGTCGTAGTCGCCCTTGTCGTAATAGGCCGATCCCCTGAGATTGTAGACCGCCTGGCTCGGCTGGAGCCGGATCGCCTCAGTGGTGTCGGCGATCACCTTCGAATAGTCGCCCTTCTTGTTCCAGCCCACCGCGCGCCAGAAATAGATCGTCGCGAGCTGCTCGCCTTTGAACACCTTCAGCGCGACGATCTTGTTGCAGGCGTCGATCATCTGGTCCGGCGGCGTGGTGTCGGTGGTGCAGAGTGGCCCGAGCTGGTTGCGCGCCTGCGCGAAGGCGGGCGCGGCCCACAGGGTTGCCGTGAGCAGACAGAGCGCGACGAGCAGGCGACGCATGGCGGTGGTCCCTTGAAGCAGAAGCGCTTGTTTGTTGCCCGGCGGTGCGCCGGGGTTCACGCGCTCGTCATTGGACGTGGGGTAAAGCCAAGAGAGGGTATTCCCTCAGTGGGCAGATTTTGCTACGACGCTGGTCCCAACATCTCTGCCCACCGCTTTCCCACTCATGAAGAACGACGAAATCCTTAGCCAAATCACCGAGTTCTGCCGCAAGGCGGACATGGCGGAATCGACATTTGGCCGGCGCGCGGTGAACGATGGGAAGCTGGTCCATCGCCTGCGCGAGGGAAAGCGCATCACGATCGACACGCTGGATCGGATCCAGGCCTATATCGCCGCATCGACGACAGGCGGCCTGCCGCCGCCGCGGGGGCTCCAGGTGCCCCCGGAAAAACGCGATCCGCGCGGCAATTTCCGTTTCTTCGAGAACCGGCAAAAATACCTGCTGTTCGTCCATACCTGCAGCGAGAAGCGGGTGGTCGCCGAGCGTGTGGCGCTGGAGCTCGCCAGCATCCATCCGCGCCCGCCGGCGCTGCGCATCTTCGACGCAGGCGTTGGCGACGGCACGGTGCTGGCCCGGGTGCTGCGGGCAACGCACCAGCGCTACCCGCACATGCCGTTCTACGTGGCCGGCAAGGAGCTCAGCCTCGAGGACCTGCGGCTGACGCTGGAGAGGGTTCCGGACCGCATTTTCGAGCATCCGGCGTCGGTGTTCGTGTTCACCAACATGTTCTACTCCGAGGCGCCCTGGCTCACGCCGGCATCTCCTGCGGCGGCGGCGGCCACCGTCTGGCACGAGGTTCCGCTACGGGGCGCCTCATCAGGCGAGTTCGAGCAGCAGATCGCCGAGTTGAGGCCGTTCCTGGAGCAGAACTGGCGCGCCGCCATCAGCCCACGCACGGCCATGCCGCTCTACGAACGGCCCGTCGTCCTGGTGCTGTACCGCGAGGACCACAGGTTCCTGCTGGATGCGACCATTCCGCGCCCGGGCCAGACCGAGGCCAATTTCGACCTGGTCATTGCGTCCCAGCCCTACCGTGCCCTGTCCTCGGTCAATTTCCGGGCAAAGCGGATCATTGCACCGCTGGCGCGGGCGCTTCGGCCGGGCGGGCGGCTGATCGGTATTCACTCCCACGGTCACGATCCCGGCATGGAAATGATCCAGGCGATCTGGCCTGGAGAAAATCCTTTCTCGGTCAGCCGTCATGAGCTATTGCGCGCGGTGAAGTACGAGCTTGGATCGTTGGGCCGCGACCTAAATTTTAATGCTTATGCGGACAACCGTTCGATCTTCAGGTATGATATGGAAGCGCTGCCCAACGAGGTGACGGGTACCATCGGAACCTCGACGGCCTTTGCAGCATGGAATGCGGCGGTGTATGTGGCGCAGATCGAGGACGACCGATTGACAGAAATGACTCAAAACGGCCGCACTCTTGATGCCGCCCGGGACGTGCTGCGGAAGTACAACGGGCTCTGGTTTCTCGACGAGTCCTACGTCATCTCGCGACGGCGTGATTGACATAATCCAAGGTTAAACATCGCAAACGCCCGCCAGGTTAACGGCGGAACAAGGGGTTACTGATGCGCGCGTCCTATCTCTTCACCAGCGAGTCCGTGTCCGAGGGCCATCCCGACAAGGTCTGTGACCGGATCTCCGATGAAATCGTCGATCTGTTCTACCGCGAAGGGCCGAAAGCCGGCATCGATCCGTGGCAGATCCGCGCGGCCTGCGAGACGCTTGCGACCACCAACAAGGTGGTGATCGCCGGCGAGACCCGTGGTCCCGCATCCGTCACCAACGAGCAGATCGAAGGCGTCGTGCGCGCCGCGATCAAGGACATCGGCTACGAGCAGGACGGCTTCCACTGGGAGAAGGCCGACATCGAGATCCTGCTGCACCCGCAGTCGGCCGACATCGCGCAGGGCGTCGATGCGCTGCAGCCGGGCGAACTCAAGGAAGAGGGCGCGGGCGACCAGGGCATCATGTTCGGTTACGCCACCAACGAGACGCCTGATCTGATGCCGGCGCCGATCTTCTACGCCCACAAGATCCTGCGCCTCATCTCGGAAGCACGTCACTCCGGCCGCGAGAAGGTGCTGGGTCCGGACTCCAAGAGCCAGGTCACCGTGCAGTACGAGAACGGCAAGCCGGTCGGCGTGCGCGAGATCGTCGTGTCGCACCAGCATCTGGTCGAGGACATCTCGTCGAAGCAGATCCGCGACATCGTCGAGCCCTATGTCCGCGAGGCGCTGCCGAAGGACTGGATCACGCCGAAGACCATCTGGCACATCAACCCGACCGGCAAGTTCTACATCGGCGGTCCGGACGGCGATTCCGGCCTGACCGGCCGCAAGATCATCGTCGACACCTATGGTGGCGCGGCCCCGCATGGCGGCGGTGCGTTCTCCGGCAAGGATCCGACCAAGGTCGATCGTTCGGCGGCTTACGCGGCGCGCTACGTCGCCAAGAACATCGTCGCGGCCGGTCTCGCCGATCGCTGCACCCTCCAGCTCGCCTACGCCATCGGCGTCGCGCGTCCGCTGTCGATCTACATCGATACCCACGGCACCGGTAAGGTGTCGGAGGACCAGCTTGAGAAGGCCGCCGCCAAGGCGATGGATCTCACCCCGCGCGGCATCCGCAGCCATCTCGACCTCAACCGCCCGATCTACGCGCGCACCTCGGCCTACGGCCATTTTGGCCGCACGCCCGACAACGAGGGCGGCTTCTCCTGGGAGAAGACCGACCTGGTCGAAGCGCTCAAGCGCGCAGTCTAAGTACCAACGTCATTCCGGGGCGCCGCGACAGCGGCGAACCCGGGATCCTTATCCATCATGTCGAGATGCAGGGTCGCCCCTCCAGGGCGACCCAGAACGACCAATTCAACAACAGGACCTCCGCTATGAATGCGAAGCCCGGCTTCACCGACTACATCGTCAAGGACATTTCGCTGGCCGACTTCGGCCGCAAGGAACTCTCGCTGGCCGAGACCGAGATGCCCGGCCTGATGGCCACCCGCGAGGAGTTCGGCCCGAAGCAGCCGCTGAAGGGCGCGCGCATCGCCGGCTCGCTGCACATGACGATCCAGACTGGCGTGTTGATCGAGACGCTGGCAGCCCTCGGCGCCGACATTCGCTGGGTCTCCTGCAACATCTATTCGACGCAGGACCACGCCGCCGCGGCGATCGCGGCCGCCGGCATTCCCGTCTTCGCGGTCAAGGGCGAGACGCTGGCCGAATACTGGGACTACACCGCAAAACTGTTCGACTGGCACGRCGGCGGTCACCCGAACATGATCCTCGATGACGGCGGCGACGCCACCATGTACGTCCATCTCGGTCTGCGCGCCGAGAACGGCGACACCGCCTTTCTCGACAAGCCCGGCTCCGAGGAAGAGGAAGTCTTCTTCGCGCTCCTGAAGAAGCAGCTCAAGGAAAAGCCGAAGGGCTACTTCGCCGAGATCGCCAAGAGCATCAAGGGTGTTTCCGAAGAGACCACCACGGGCGTGCATCGTCTCTATGACATGCAGAAGGCCGGCACGCTGCTGTGGCCGGCGATCAACGTCAACGACAGCGTCACCAAGTCGAAGTTCGACAACCTCTATGGCTGCCGTGAATCGCTGGTCGACGGCATCCGTCGCGGCACCGACGTGATGATGTCGGGCAAGGTCGCGATGGTCGCGGGCTTCGGCGACGTCGGCAAGGGTTCGGCCGCGTCACTGCGCCAGGCCGGCTGCCGCGTGATGGTGTCGGAAGTCGATCCGATCTGCGCGCTCCAGGCCGCGATGGAAGGCTACGAGGTCGTGACCATGGAAGACGCCGCGCCCCGCGCCGACATCTTCGTCACCGCGACCGGCAACAAGGACATCATCACGATCGAGCACATGCGTGCGATGAAGGATCGCGCCATCGTCTGCAACATCGGCCACTTCGACAACGAGATCCAGATCGCGGGTCTGCGTAACCTGAAGTGGACCAACATCAAGCCGCAGGTCGACGAGATCGAATTCCCCGACAAGCACCGCATCATCATGCTGTCGGAAGGCCGCCTCGTGAACCTCGGCAACGCGATGGGCCATCCGTCCTTCGTGATGTCGGCCTCCTTCACCAACCAGACGCTGGCGCAGATCGAGCTGTTCGCCAACAACAAGGACGGCAAGTACAAGAAGGAAGTCTACGTGCTGCCGAAGTCGCTGGACGAGAAGGTCGCGCGCCTGCACCTCGCCAAGATCGGCGTCAAGCTCACCGAGCTGCGCAAGGACCAGGCCGACTACATCGGCGTGAAGCAGGAAGGTCCGTACAAGTCGGACCACTACCGCTACTGAGATCGCATCCAGCTGCGACACGAAGGCCCCGGAGCGATCCGGGGCCTTTTTTTGTAGACTCATTGTGCTACGCTCGGAGGTAGAGCCAGAACAAGCCCGCCACTTCTGAAGCGGGTGGCCGCGTTTCCCACGTTCATTGTCAAATGCATATGGAGGGAATGCGATGTCCAGCGAAGCCAACGTTCAATTGCTCAAAGAAGCCTATCGTCGGTGGAACGACAGCAAGGGCGGCAGCGTCGACTATTGGTTCGACAGCGTCATCGGCCCGCAGATCAAATTCGACTCGCTTCCGCAGGGGGCTCCGGCCGTGCCCTTTGCCAAGTGTTATGACGACCGCGCGCAGCTGCGTGGCTATTTCGACGGTCTGCTGGCTGACTGGAGCATGCAGTACTACACGATGAATGAATACGTCGCGCAGGGCGACGTTGTTTTCGCGCGCGGCTCATGTGCCTGGACCAACAAGAGGACCGGGAAGATCGCTGAGACCCCGAAGGTCGATTTCTGGCGTTTCAAGGATGGCAAGGCAGTGGAATTCTACGAGTATTTCGACACAGCCCTTGTCTACGGCGCTGCCACCGCCTGACGGTTGCAATTCGGCACGGCGTCGCCCATCCTGTGCCGGGGAGAACGCCATGGCTAAAGCTGCAGAACATTTCGACGTGCTCATCGTCGGTGCCGGCCTGTCCGGCATTGGCGCGGGCTATCATCTTCAGAGCAAGTGCCCGGACAAGAGCTACGTCATCCTCGAAGGCCGCGACTGTATCGGCGGCACCTGGGACCTGTTCCGCTATCCCGGCGTCCGCTCCGACAGCGACATGTTCACGCTCGGCTATTCCTTCAAGCCGTGGACCGATCCGAAGGCGATCGCCGACGGGCCGCAGATCTTGAATTACGTGCGCGAGACAGCAGCCGAGAACGGCATCGAGAAGCACATCCGCTTCCGCCATCGCGTCAAGCGCGCGGCGTGGTCGACGCAGGAGGCGCGCTGGACCGTCGAGGTCGAGCGCATCACGGGCGAGGGCGCAACCGAGCTCGTGCGCTTCACCTGCAATTTCCTGTTCATGTGCTCGGGCTATTACAAATACGAGGCGGGCTATACGCCGGAGTTCGCGGGCGTGGCGGATTTCGCCGGCCGCATCGTGCATCCGCAGAAATGGACCGAGGACATCGACTACGCGGGAAAACGCGTCGTCGTGATCGGCTCGGGTGCGACCGCGGTGACACTGGTGCCTGAGCTCGCCAAGAATGCGGCGCAGGTCACCATGCTCCAGCGCTCGCCGACCTATGTGGTGTCGCGTCCTGCGCAGGACCCCGTCGCCAACAAATTGCGCCGCAATCTGCCGACGCGGCTTGCCTATCATGTCATCCGCTGGCGCAACGTGATGTGGGGGATGTTCTTCTTCCAGCTCAGCCGGCGCCGGCCTGCCAAGGTGAAGGAGCTGGTGCTCAAGGGCGTGCAGATGGCGCTCGGCCCCGACTACGACGTCGCGACCCATTTCACGCCGCGCTACAATCCCTGGGACCAGCGGCTCTGCCTCGTGCCCGACGGCGATCTGTTCAAGGCGATCCGCGAGCAGCGCGCCGCCGTCGTCACCAACGAGATCGACACCTTTACGCGCGACGGCATTCGCCTGAAGGACGGCAGCGAGCTTGCGGCCGACATCATTGTCACCGCGACGGGGCTGGTGCTTCAGGTCGTCGGCGGTCTCGAGGTAAGTGTCGACGGCCGCGCCGTCGATTTCGCCAACACGCTGACCTACAAGGGCATGATGTATGCCGACGTGCCGAACATGGCGTCGGCCTTCGGCTACACCAACGCGTCCTGGACGCTGAAGTGCGATCTCACCTGCGAATATGTCTGCCGTCTCATCAACTACATGGACCGGCACAATTTCCGTCAGTGCATGCCGCACAATGACGACCCTGAAATCACCGCGCAGCCGTCGCTCGATTTCACCTCGGGCTATGTGCAGCGCTCGGTCGCGAAGATGCCGAAGCAGGGCTCGAAGCAGCCGTGGCGGCTGTACCAGAACTACGCGCTCGACATCGTCTCCTTGCGCTTCGGCAAGATCGACGACGGCGTGATGCAGTATTCCTGATCACGCAGCCGCCCGCTTTATGCCTTGCGCGTGGTGAGCGCGAGCCCAAGATCGATCGCAAGCGCGAGCACCACGGCGGCGCCGCCAAGTCCGAACAGGACCAGATAGTCGCCGCCGGTCTGCGCGTAGATCCAGGAGAGGCCGTAGGCTGCCGCCGCCTGGAACATCGCAAAGCTGGTGGTGGCGTGGCTCCATGTCGCGCGCTGCTGCTCGGTCGAGTGCGGCACGAGCTCATGAATGCGCCCGAGCACTAGCGGTACGATACCGGGTGTGAAGCCGCCGACCACGACGCTCGACTCGATCAGCGAAACCGGCGCGGTGCTGACGGTGGGCAGCAGCACGGCGACCGCCTCGATCAGGAAGGCCGCGCGCAAGGCCGGTCCAAATCCCGAGCGGTCACCGAGATGGCCGGTGACGAGCGGGCCGACGATGGCGCCGAGACCGTACAGCACCCAGTAGCGCGAGCCCGCGGCAATGCCCTGGCCGAGGCCACGCGCCACGAAGTCGACGATGAAGACCATGTGCGGCACCAGGGCCACCGCGTTGAGGCCATACTGGACCAGAAGCGCGCGGACGGCGGGCGAGGCCTGATGGGACTTCGCGTGATGCGAAGGCGCGGCATCGCTCCTGGCCTCCGCAGGCCAGTTCCACCAGCTCGCGAGCGTGAGCACGGCGGAGAGCACGCCGACGCCATACCAGCTCTGCTGCAAGCCCTGTTGCAAGAGCAGCGGCACCAGCGTGCCCGATGCCGCGACGCCAAGGCCGACGCCGGCAAAGATCACGCCGCCGACGATGCCGCGCCTCGCGGCCGATACGTGCGGCAGAATGACGGAGGCCGCCAGCACCATGATGATTCCCCCGGTGAGGCCCGACAGAAAGCGCCAGGCGAAAAACCAGGTGAAGGACACCGGGGTAGAGCTCGCGAAGAAGGAGAGGGTGGCAAGCAGCATCATCGCCCGCAGCGCGCGGACGGCGCCGATGCGGGTGGCCAAGGCGCGTGCGGCGAGCGCGCCGGCGAGGTAACCGGCGAGGTTGGCAGCGCCGAGATAAACGACGTCGGATGCGCTGAACCACTTTGCGGCGATCAGCGCCGGGATCAGCGGCGTATAGGAAAAGCGGGCGAGGCCAAGCCCGACCAGTGATGCGGACAATCCCGCCACGGCGTACCGCCAAGCCTGCCGCGAAGTCGATTGCGATTCCGATCCCGGCCGCTGATGTGGCCGGGCGTGGTGCCCAGTGTTTGCATTGAGTTCGGTCATGTCATCCTCCTGCGCACACAATGGCGCGCGGATCATCCAGTCTTTGCGGCGCGGCGGCGCCGGAAGTCCTGCACGGGCAGGCCACCCCAGCCCCAATTGTCGGTGTCGACTTCCTCGATCACGACGAAGGTGGACTCGAGCGGCTTGCCGAGCACGTTGAGCAGCAACTGGCTCGATCCCTTGATCAGCGCGGCCTTCTGCTCCGCTGTGAGCGACGCCGCTCCCGGCGTCGTTCGTTCGCGGGTCACTTGAATGGTGACGATCGGCATGGTCTTTCTCCGCGCTCAGTGGCCGGCGCTCTGGCCGCCGTCGACGTGCAGGATCTCGCCGGTGACGAAGGAGGCACTCTCGAGATAGAGCACGGCGCCAACGATGTCGGACATCTCGCCCATGTGGCCGACCGGATGCAGCGCGCCGAGCTGGGCATGCGTCGCAACGGTATGCATCGGCGACTTGATGATGCCGGGCGCGACCGCGTTCACGCGGATGCCACGCTTGGCGTATTCGATCGCAAGCGACTTGGTCGCTGCATTCAGTCCGCCCTTGCTCAGCGAGGCCAGCACCGACGGCACGTTCGAATTGGCCTGATCGGCCAGCGTGGTCGTGATCTGAACGACGTGACCCGAACCCTGCTTCTCCATCTCCGCAAGGGCGAGCTGCGTGATGTGGAAGAAGCCTGCGACGTTGGTGCCCATCACCGCCGCATAGTCCTCGGCCGTGTACTGCGTGAACGGCTTTGCGACGAAGATGCCGGCATTGTTGACCAGCGTGTCGACCCGGCCAAAGCGCGCGACTGCCTGCGAGACCACGCGTTCGGCGGTGGCGCGGTCCGCGATGTCGCCGGGAACGGCGAGGATGTCATCGTCTCCCGACGGCTTGATGGAGCGCGCCGTTGCGACGACGCGATAGTTGCGATCGCGAAAGCCCTGGACCAGGGCGGCGCCGATACCCTGCGATGCACCGGTGATGATGGCGACCTTCTGCTCGATACCCATGACGGACTCCTGTTGTTGGCTTTCAGAACCTGCGCCAGCAGCGGCTGGCTTGCGTAATGAGGTACGCCGCGGCGGCCCGGCTGCGAATACACGTTGTCCGGCAGACACTGTTACGTGGCGCGAACGAATGCCGGACCGGCCTTTGGCGGCGGTTGTCGCGGCGGGGGCGAACGCTTAGCTTGTCACTGGAATTTGATGGGGCGACGGGTAGGCATGGATCGTCTGGATGCGATGAAGGTGTTCGTCCTTGCGGTGGACGAGGGCAGCTTGGCCGCTGCAGGGCGCAAGCTCGGCCGCTCGCCGGCGGCGGTCAGCCGCGCCATCGCCTTCCTGGAGGAGCGGGTCGGCGCCGAGCTGCTGCACCGGACGACGCGATCGATCAAGCTGAGCGAGGAGGGCGAGCGCTATGTTGCGATCTGCCGTCGCGTGCTCACCGAATTGGAGGAGGCCGACGACATCGCGGCCGGACCGCGCACGGCGCCCCGCGGCCTGGTTACGATAACTGCCCCCGTGGTGTCGGGCGAGATGGTGCTGCGGCCGATCCTCGACGCATTTCTCGATGCCTATCCGACGGTGTCGGCAAAGCTCCTGCTGTTCGATCGTTCGGTCAATCTGATCGAGGAGGGCGTCGACATCGCGCTTCGCATCGGACCTCTCGCGGATTCGGCGATGGTGGCGATGCGGGTCGGCGAGATCAGCCGCGTCGTCGTCGCAGCGCCGCGCTATCTGAAGCAGCACCCGCGCATCGCTGAACCCGGCGATCTCGCTAAGCACCAGATCGTGGCGATGGCGCACCTGCCCAATTCCTGGACCTTTGCGCCACCGGCCGGCTCATCGGCAGCCAGGACAGTCCAGTTCACGCCGCGGCTCGTCGTCAACAGCACCTATGCGGCGGTGGCGTCCGCGGTCGCCGGGCGCGGCGTGGCGCGGATGTATTCGTATCAGGTGGCCGAGCAGGTCGGGCGCGGCGAGCTCGAGATCGTGCTGGCCGGCGATGAGGATCCAGAGATGCCCGCGCATTTGATCTGCCCGCAGGGCCGGCTCGCGGTGCCCAAGGTACGGGCCTTCACCGACTTCGCCGTGCCCCGGCTGAAGAAGCACTTTGCGCAGCTCAAGAAGAGCCTCGGTGCACGCTAGTCATTGCGGCCGCGCGGCGACTGCCAATGCGTTGTTTTGCGTATACGGCCGCCGGGCTGAATCGGCGATGGTTCCAGAACGGTTAACGCCGATTTAACGGATGAGTTCTAGCCTGTCTCGGCCGGGGTTACTCGCAAGGCCGAGGTGAGCCCAATGGAAGCCCAGAAGATTGCGGTCGACGCCGTCGTCGCGCTGACCGATTGCGACCGCGACGCCGTCATCGCCTTCATCCGCCGGCTCTATCTCGCCGGTGTCACCGACCCCAAGCGCCTCACCTTCAAGGGGCTCCAGGCGCTGTCGCGGGTGTGACTGGCACGCGCCCAATCGAACCTACTTTGCCCCGGTCGGAGTGAGGCCTCCGAGATGCCGGCCCCAAGCGCGCCCATGCGCTGGCATGCAAAGCTGAGTATGTCCGGATCGGGCGGGGTGATGCGCTTACCGGCTTCGACCTCGCAGGCAAATGTCTGCCCGACCCGCAGCCACTGGCCGCCCCGGATCCGGAGGTTTACCGCTTGGTGGTTGCGGCGAAGTGCCTTGGCCGTTTAGGGATGCGGATATTCCAAGCAGAAACAACGCGAGCGCGGAGTCCGCCAACGAGCGCCATATCCCCAAGACGCACCCTGACTTTCCAACCCTGGAACCAGGATAGCATGCCGCTGACCGACCGCAACGCGGGGATTGGTGGCGCGTCAGCCAAATTGTGCGCAGCACGGCTGGGGACGTCCCAATCACAACCCGCGGAACAGCCTCAGGATGCACGCCAATATCTTGCAGCTCGGGCCGGGTCGGAGTAGATCACGTTCCCGGCTGGGTCACTCGGGATTTGGGGAAATGCTGAAACAGCTTTTTGCGCCGCAACTTGTCGTTCTCTATGCGCTTGCGGCATCGACGATCTACGTTCACTTCCGCGGCAAGCAGCGACTGCGCTTCGCGCGCCAGCTCGGCGATCACTCGACCTATCTCGCGCCCTACAATGTGCTGATGTATGCGGGCTCGGCCGTGCCGAACAAGCCGGTGATCCCGGTCGAGCAGTTTCCCGAGCTGAAGCCGCTCAGCGAGAATTGGGAGACCATTCGCGACGAGGCGGTACGCCTGTTCGACGAAGGTTTCATTCGCGCAGCGGCGAAGAACAACGACTGGGGCTTCTACTCGTTCTTCAAGAGCGGCTGGAAGCGGTTTTACCTGAAATGGTACGACGACTTCCTGCCATCGGCGCGCACGTTGTGCCCGAAGACGGTGGAGTTGCTCAACGCGATCCCGAGCGTGCACGGCGCGATGTTTGCGATGCTGCCGCCGGGCGGCAAGCTCGGAGCGCACCGCGATCCCTTCGCGGGCTCGCTGCGCTACCACCTTGGGCTCGTCACGCCGAACTCGAACAAGTGCCGCATCCTGGTCGACGGCGTCGAATGCGTCTGGCGCGACGGCGAGGCTTTCATGTTCGACGAGACCTTCATCCACAGCGCCGAGAATGCGACCGACGTCAACCGCATCATCCTATTCTGCGACGTCGAGCGCCCGATGAAGTACGGCTTCATGACCGCGATCAACCGGTGGGTCAGCCATCACATCGTCAAGGCATCGGCGACCCAGAACGTGGATGGCGAGAGTGTCGGCGTGCTCAACAAGGTCTTCGGCAAGCTCTACGAGATCCACCTTGGCAGCCGCAAGGTCAAGGAGTGGAACCGCAACGTCTACTACACGCTGAAATATTCGCTGACCGCGTTGGTCCTGGGCCTGATCGTGATGTCGGCGTTGCGGTGATCGTCGCGCCGCGATGAAAAGCCCCGGAGCTGAGCTCCGGAACGCGACAAAAAAGCCAGGCATCAACTCGATGCCCCACATCACGCGAAGACCGGAAGAAGCGACCCACCCAGGTGTTCTTCTCACTCACGCGTAATGCAGGTTCCGGTCCGCATCTCACGGTTTGACGTAGCTCCAACCCTGCTCCTGCCGTTCCATGACGCGGATGACACCGGATTTCACGATCGTTGCCTGGGAAATTAGGTTGATATCTTTGTTCTCGGACTTACGCATATTGTCTTGAGTGTTACCGCAGGCCTTGAAGGAGATTTCCGGATTGCTCAACGCGAGTACCTCGATGCGCGCCTTTACGGGGGAGGTGTCATCGCGCAACATGTGAAGCCCGGGGCCAAATGCGACGACTTCGATCTCCACTCTTTCACCGAGATCGCGATAATATTGCGTGACGTTTGTTGCATTGTTAAGTGCGAGATTCATCGTCGCAGGGTCGTTAGAATTGACCTGCAAGATCAGTCGATGCGGCTTCCCGGCGGGCTCCGCCGGCTTTGTTGCCGGGTCTCGGTGCTCGATTGCCTGATTCTGCCTGTTATATTTATATTGCCTCTTGCTAACCTGGCTCGGCTTATTCGATTGTGCGCTCGCCTGATCGTCCATCTTCGCTTGCGCGGTCGGTTCGATCACGAGCGCCATAACCAAACCTGCGATGGTTGCTGTCGCCAAACGTCCAATTCTGATCATATTGTTTTTCCTTCATTCCATGACTATCAGTGCCTTGGGCTGCTGACGGGATGTGGCCACTTGCACGCCGTCGCGAGTTTTTCTCGCACGACCTTTAATCCGTCGAGCAGAAAATGCCCCTCCCGAGTCGAGCCGGCGCGAGTGGAAAGACGGACAACGATGCTGCCCTCCTCAGGTAACGATTGCAGTAAGCCGACGACGTCGCCCCGGAAGACGGCGCCGTACCCTAATGGCGACGCGGCGGCGGCAAGCTGCACCGGCGGATCCGCATTGACGCGATAGGAGATGGCGTATGCTTCGGCGCTGCGCGGCATCGTTGCTCCCGTGAGCACGAGTTCAGAGCGGCCTCGGCGGCAATGGATAACGAGCTGCATTGCGGCGTCATCCGCGTCGCCGCGCGAGCGTGTGGTGGCAGTTACGATCGGCGAATAGTCAACGGGGGACGTGGTCTCGCTGAGCAGCCAGTTGTCGTAAGGTCCCGACTTGGCAGGCGAGGCAATTTTCCGTGATTGAATCTCTAGGCATTTCAGTCGGGCGGGTTCTTCCACCATTGAACAAGTCCGAAGATTGTCCATCGGATCGTTCGCACTCTGCGCATAGGCGATGCCGCAGGCGAAATTGAGCGTAACGGCTAGAGGAAATACCGCGGACTTCATGGTGGCGCCTGTGCGCTGCGCGCCTTGCGATCCAACCATTCTTGCGCGGGTTGGAAGCGGGTTAGTCCGGGAACGGTCGCTGCGAGATTGATGGACTTCCATTTCTGGTCAAAGCCTGGCGCCTGCAGGCGATCTATCCTGGAAAACAGGTAGTCGACCAGGCGCGCAACGCGTTGATAACGGTTCGACTGCGGTGTCCAATTGAATGAGACAAGCGCGGTTGGCACCGCGATGGTTGACACCCGCTCGCCCTGCTTGATGAGGTTGGGATATTCATTTGCCTCCAACGTCGCAGGCAGGTAGTAGTCCTCAAATCTGCTGTCGTAGTTGACCGGGAGAAATTTAAATCCCGCGTCCCAGCGGCCGCGCACGAAAGCGTCGACAGGTTTTGACGTGATGAACACCACGGCCGCCGTTTCGCCTTTACGCAGTTGTTCCAGCGCGACCTGATGCGGAATGAACGTCTGCTCGACCTGGATGCCAAGGCGGCTGAAGATCAGCGGCCCCGAATAGGCGGCTGCGGTGCCCTGTGTGTTGAAGTTCACTATTTTTCCGGCGAGATCCTGCAGGTTTGTAATCTCCGGTCTTACGAAAATATGCAGCTCGGACGGGAAGAGATTGAGAAGGTACGTTATGTGGCTTCGGATCCCCGGCACTTGAATCTTATACTCTTCGAGCGCATCGGAATTGATAATCGCCGTATCGACGCCGCGCAGATAAAGCAGTGAGTTCAGATTTTCCGTGGCTCCTCGGGTGACGATTGGTATCAAATGCAGATTCGCTCCGTCATCGACGACGCGGGCCATTTCCGCGGCAAGGCGAATTGGCGCTCCCTCCAGCAAGCCGCCAGCCAATCCAACAGTCCAGGCGTTCATTCGATCTTTTTCGGTCTGCTGGGGCTGGGGTAGGGGCCCTCGAGCAGCTGGTCCATTACCCTTGGTGGGGCGCGCTGTCTGTGCTCCCAGACCGGATGGCGAAACTGCCATGGTCGCCAAGACTAGCGCGGCGAGCAGCAGCAACAAGCATGGCCTTGGTAGCGTTTTCATGTCAGCCCCTTCTTGATTGCCAGTTGCAGGCCTCTTCAGCGCTCACAGCGGGTGAACGCAGGTCTTTCAACGACCCAACGCTTCGAGCCGATCCTTGGCCTCGCGAATACCGCCGCTCTGTGCTTTCGCGTAGAGCTCTCGCGCCTTAGCCGCTTCGCCCCGCGTTCCATAGGTGCCCCAGGCCGATAAAACGACGGGATCATACGTCTCCGCGAGCATAAAACGTGCCCGCGCATTGTCGTTCTCCGCGGCACGCTCAAGCACGATCCTCGCGGCCCCGATATTGCCCTGGCCGAGCAAAGCACTCGCGCGTGCGATTAGTCGGGCCGCTTCTGCCTTGTCCTGGTCTGCGGTTACCGGCCGTTCCGCTGCCGCTGCCGCGGTCGGTGTCATCGGCACGATCGGGACTTCAATTGCGCGCTTCGCTGTCACGGGCTCGCCAATGGGGCGTTGCGCAGATGCGGGGTCACGCGCCATGCCATCCATCCTGCTCGGCCCCTGCTGCAAAAGTATTTCGCGCCCCGCGGCCTGTTTCTGGTGCGCCGCCTCCTCTTGGGGGTTGCGCGTAGCGGCAAGTTCGCTTGCGAGCGACGCGACGCGAGCTTGTGCCTCTTCAAGCGCGCGACCCTGTTGCTGAGCGCCGGCCGTTGCAGCCTTCGCCTCGTTGTTTATTTTAATGAGGGCGGCAGACTTTTCCTGCTCCTGCTGCAGAGATTGTCGCAATTCTGCGATCTCGCGTTCCGCCGCCTGTTTCTGCTGCGCGGCGGCCTCGTCGGCCTTGCGCGTAGCGGCAAGTTCGCTCGCAAGCGATGCTGTACGGGCCTTTGCCTCCTCAAGCGCGCGATCCTGTTGTTGAGCGCTGGCCGTCGCAGCCTCCTGCTCTTGCTGCAGAGATTTCCTCAGTTCCGCGATCTCGCGTTCCGCGGCCTGTTTCTGCTGCGCGGCGGCCTCGTCGGCCTTGCGTGCAGCGGCAAGTTCGCTCGCAAACGATGCTGTACGGGCCTTTGCCTCCTCAAGCGCGCGACTCTGTTGCTGGGCACTGGCCGTCGCAGCCTCCACCTCGTTGTTCACCTTGACGAGGGCAGCCGACTTTTCCTGCTCCTGCTGCAGAGATTGCCGCAATTCCGCGATCTCGTGTTCCGCCGCCTGCTTCTGCTGCGCGGCGGTTTCGTCGGCCTTGCCCGCTGCAGCAAGTTCGCTCGCGAGCGACGCGACGCGAGCTTGTGCCTCTTCAAGCGCGCGGCTCTGTTGCTGAGCGCTGGCCGTCGCAGCCTTCACCTCGTTGTTCACCTTGACGAGGACGGCAGACTTTTCCTGCTCCTGCTGCAGAGATTGCCGCAGTTCCGCGATCTCGTGTTCCGCCGCCTGTTTCTGCTGCGCGGCGGCCTTGCCCGCTGCGGCAAGTTCGCTCGCGAGTGACGCGACGCGAACTTTTGCTTCTTCGAGCGCGCGACCCTGTTGCTGGTCGCTGGCCGTTGCTGCCTTCACGTCGTTGTTCATCTTAACGAGGGCGGCGGCCTTTTCCTGCTCCTGCTGCAGAGATTTCCTCAGTTCCGCGACCTCGCGTTCCGCCGCCTGTCTCTGCCGCGCGGCCGCCTCGTCCGTCTTGGCCTGTTCTTGTTGTAAGGACTGCCGGAGAACTTCCGCTGTATCTTCCGCTGCCTTTCTTTGCCGTGCCGCATCGTCTTGGGACTTGCTCGACAGGGCCAATGTCGTTTCTAAGTGGCTGCGCAGTTTGGTAAGTTCAATCGTCAATGCGGCGGAGATTTCTCGCTCTTGGTCCAGAGATCGCCGTAATTCAGCGGGCGGCGTCGTCAACTTGCCCCCCTGTGCGTCGATGTCCGAGGCTTGCTCTTCGAGCACTTGGCGGCCCTGTATTATGCCCGCCGACAATGCCTGTGCCGAGGCTCCGGTGTCCTGCGCGAAGACCGCAGTCGTCTCGCGCTGAATGGGCCTTTGCGAGGCGACTGGCTTTAAATTGTCGGTCGATTTTGAAGCCTCGTGTTCGCTGAATCGGTCGAACACACCGAACTGTGTTGCCGCAACGACGACTGAAACCATCAGACAAGCAGTCAACCATTTTTCCAAACGCATTCGACCGCCTCAAAATAACTAAATCGGATCACACTTGATCGGAATGAGTCCGCCGTTAGGCTTACGCGGCGCCGCAGCAAATCATTAAAATTATGTTAATTGGACAATAATATATTTTAAATTAATATTAAAGCGAAATTAAATGGTGATATTCCAGCTCTAAACGATAGCGTGAGGCCTTCGAGTGCGACCGACCCGTATTGTGTGCCGGGTCCGCTCACCAAGAGCAGATGGAACCTCGATCCCGAGTTTCGGTCGACCCGCAAAGAATTCTATCGGATCGACAGCCGGGCTCTGGATTTGGAGAAGCGCGTCGAAATAACCCGGATCAGGGTGATCGAAGAGCGCTTGTTGCAATGGGTTCTATTGGTTTCGGCGTATTTCACCGAACGCCACAGATATAGATCGTGTGGACCTGGCCGGGACGTCACGCCGGCCGGGCACCCGTGTGGATGATTGACCCCACATGTTGGCCGCGCAGCGCCGCCGCGATGCGGCCCGGCACGAGGCCGTTCACGATCTGCACGTGCGCGATGTGCCGCGCGTTGGCCATCACCTCCAGCAGTGCCGGATCAAACGGCAGCGTGCCCTTGAGCTTCGCAAGCTCGGCAAAGCTCGTCTCCTTCAGCAGCTCCGCCTTCTTGCCGTCGACGCCGTTGGGATCAGTGGTGTAGACGCCGTCAACGTCCTCCACGATCGTGAGGCCCGCGGCTCCCAGCGCGTCGGCGAGCAGGAAGGCGCCGGTGTCGGCCCGATGCAGCGGGATGCGCGAGGTCGGGAATTCATGATGGTGGTAAGGTGGGAAGGCGCTGCCGACGACTGCCCGCGCGGCGGTGAGGTGGATCGCGAGCTGACTCGCAATGGTCGGATGCTCGACATAGGAGACACCTTCCGGCGCGAGCAGGCTCGCCAGGATGTGGCCGTTCTGGCCGGCCTCGCTGGCGGCGAGCGGCGCGAGCGATCCGACCGGCAGGCCGAGGTCGAGGCCGACGCTGTAGAGATGGCGGGCGCGGATGCCGGCGCCGGTCAGGATGAGCAGCCGATGCTCCGGCAGCAGCGCGCGCAGCTCGTCGACGAGCGGCAGGATCGCTTCATGTCCACGATCCATGATGCGGCCGCCGATCTTGATGACCTGCAGCCAGGGCAGCAGCTTGATCGGGCGGTTGCCGGCAACGGGGCGGGTGAGATCGCTGTCGAGCAGGGTCTGGCGCGCGAGCGGCGAGGCGACGTGCTTGATCTGGTTGGTATCAGCCATGACGGTGCTCTCTTCAGCTCGCGGTGATGATGGTGCCGACATGCTCGCCCGCAAGCGCGCGGGTGAGATTGCCAGGGACGAGGCCGTTGATGATCTGCACCTGCCGGACATGGCGCGCCGAGGTGAGGAGATCGAGCACCGGAAATTCGAGAATGGAGTCCTGCAGGCCCTTGGCCTTCATCTCCGCGACAGAGATCTTCGGGATGAAGGTGGCGTTCTTCGACGTCTTCGGGTTCGCGGTGTAGAGGCCGTTCTCGTCCTTCACATAGATCATCGCCTTGCAGCCGAACTGCTCGGCGACGAGGAAGCATCCGGCATCGGTGCGATAGGGCGGGATCACGCCCTCCGCCGCGGGCCGCATCCACAGGCTATAGGGCGGCATGCCGCTGAAGATCACCGCATTCACCTCGGCGAGGAACAGTGGCACGGACGACAGCCCGGCGCTGGCGACAGCGGAGATGCCGTGCTTGGCAAGCAGCTGTCCGAGCATCGCGGCATTTTGATCGGCAACGGAAGCGCCGAGCTGCGACAGCACGCCGGCCGGCAGGCGAAGTCCGGCTGCGATCGAATACAGATGCCGCGCACGGGTGCCGGCGCCGGTTCCGATCAGGAGCTTGTGGGGTTTGCGAGCGGCGACGATCTCCTCGACGACCGGATAGACCGCGGCCCGGCCGCGATCGATCATGCTCTGGCCGCCGATCTTGATGACGGTTGCGTCCGGCAGGATGCGGAAGTCCGCCGCTTTCTCTGCTGCGGCCACAAGCTGCGGGTCGGTGAGCGAGCGCTGCATCATCAGCCCTTCGAGCTCCGTGATCGTGTTCGACATCCGAGATATCCTCTCGTTTTCTGATGCAGTCTCTGCGGCGGACCCTTCGGCCTCGACCGCGAATCTTGCCGCACACTTCAGTCCATGGCAACAAGGTCGCCGCGATTTAGCGGCCAAACATGGAGCAGGCAATGGCCCCGTTGCCAGTTGCGAACACCGAGATCGTGCAATTCTTTCGTGCGTGGCTGGAAGCCTTCGCTGGCTATGTCCGCGAGGTCGATTACGCTTCGGCGCGGCCGCTCTTTCATCCGGACGTGCTGGCCTTCGGCACGCATAATGATGTCATCCCGGGCCTCGATCAATGGGTCGCGACGCAATGGGACAATGTCTGGCCGAAGACGTCCGACTTCCGCTTCGTCCTTGACCAAACCTCGATCCTGGCATCCCCCGACGGCACGATGGCGACGGTGGTCGCGCCGTGGACGAGCACGGGCTACCATCCCGATGGCAGCGCGTTTCCGCGCCCCGGCCGCGCGACGATGGTGTTTTCAAAAAATGGCGATGGCTGGCTGTGCGTGCATTCCCACATGTCGCTCAATCGCGGTGTGCCGCAGGCGAGCCACGCCAATCGGCCGGTGAAGGCCTGGTAGAAATGCAAAAGGCCCCGAAGATGTCCGGGGCCTTTTCGATTTCCAGATGTCGTTCAGCCTATTCCGGCTGGCCGATGCTCACCTTCAGCGTGCCGACGCCGTCGACGCCGCATTCGAGCTTGTCGCCGGGCTGGAGCTGCGACACGCCGGCCGGCGTGCCCGTCATGATGATGTCGCCGGCGGCGAGCTTCACCTGCTGCGAGAGCTGCCAGATGATCTCGGGCACGTTCCAGATCAGCTCGGTGAGATCGCCCTTCTGGCCTTCCTTGCCATTGACCGTCAGCCAGATCTTGCCCTTCGCGGGATGGCCGATCTTCGAGGCCGGCTGCACTGCGGAGCAGGGGGCCGAGCCGTCGAACGACTTGCCGATCTCCCACGGGCGCTCCTTCTTGCGCGAGGCGATCTGGAGGTCGCGGCGGGTCAGGTCGATGCCGACGGCATAGCCGTAGATATGGTCGAGCGCCTTGTCGGCGGGGATGTTGAGGCCGCCGCTCTTCATCGCGACGATCAGCTCGACCTCGTGATGCAAATCCTTGGTCAGCGGCGGATAGGGAATGGTGGCGCCGTCGGGCACCAGCATGTCGGCATGCTTTGCGAAGAAGAACGGCGGCGCGCGCTCGTCGTTACCCATCTCGCGGATGTGCTCGAGATAGTTGCGGCCGACGCACCAGATGCGGCGCACCGGGTAGCGGCCGCTCTCTCCGACGACGGGAAGCGAAGCCTGGGGCGGAAGCGGAATGACGTAGGAGGCGGCGTTCATGGAGCGGTCTCGCTGCTCTTGGTGGGGTGAAGGAAACTCTATGCGGTTGCGCTGATCGGCGCCAGAGCGCCGGCGGAGTGATGCTGCAGGCGGAAGAACGAGGCGTAGCGACCCGAGCGGCGGAGCAGCTCGTCATGCCGGCCCTGCTCGACGATCTCGCCGCCCTCGACCACCAGGATCGCGTCGGCGTGCATGATGGTGTGCAGGCGGTGCGCGATCACGATGGTGGTGCGGTTCTGGCAGAGATGCTCGATCGCCTCCTGTACCTGCCGCTCGGACTCGGAATCGAGCGCGGCGGTGGCTTCATCGAGCAGGATGATCGGCGCGTTCTTGATCAGCGCGCGCGCCACCGCGATGCGCTGGCGCTGGCCACCGGAAAGCTGCGTGCCGTGCTCGCCGACCGGCGTGTCGTAGCCGAGCGGGAAGCTCATGATGAAATCATGCGCGCAGGCGGCTTTCGCAGCATCAACGATTTGCTCTTCGCTCGCGCCGGGCTTGCCGAAGGCGATGTTGCTGCGGATGGTGTCGCGGAACAGATAGACGTCCTGGCCGACATAGGCGGTCTGCGCGCGCAGCGATTTGCGCGAGACCGCGGCGATCGACTGGCAGTCGATCACGATGTCGCCTTGCGCCACCTCGTAGAAACGCAGCAGCAGCCCCAGCACGGTCGACTTGCCGCCGCCGGAGGGGCCGACCAGCGCGGTGACCTTGCCGGGCTCGGCAACGAAGGACATGCGGTTGAGGACGGTCTCGCCAGTCCGGTAGGAGAAGCTGACGTCGCGCAGCTCGATCTTCGCTTCGGACAGCTTCAGCGCCGGCTTGTCGTCGTCGGAATGCTCGCTCGCCGGGCTGTCGACGACCTCGAGCAGCATGCGCGCGCCGACGAGTTGGCTGTTGAGATCGATGTTGAGCCGCGCCAGCCGCTTGGCCGGCTCGGTCGCCATCAGGAACGCGGTCATAAAGGAGAAGAACGCGCCGGGCGTGGCGTTGAGCGCGACCACGCTGTAGCCGCCGTAGAGCAGGCAGCCGGCGACCGCGAAGCCCCCGAGCATCTCCATCAGCGGGTTGGAACGGTTGGCGACGCGGGCCATCTTGTTGGCATTGCGCTCGACGATCGCGATGTTCTCGTCGATGCGCTTCTGCATGGTGTCTTCGAGCGTGAATGCCTTCACCGTGCGGATGCCCTGGAGCGATTCCTGCATCGTCTCCAAGATGTCTGCGGTGCCGGTGAACTGGTTGAAGGCGAGGCCCTTGATGCGCTTGACCAGCTTGCGCAGCACCAGCATCGCCGGCGGCACCACGACGAGGCCGATGAACGACATCACCGGGTCTTGCCACACCATCACGCCGATCATGGCGAGCAGCATCAACAAGTCGCGCCCGACGGCGTTGACCAGCATGTTGAGCACGTCGGTGATGGATTTGGCGCCGGCGGTCAGCCGCGCCAGGAATTCAGACGAATGCCGTTCGGAGAAGAAGCCGACGCTCTCGCGCATCAGCTTGGCGAACAGCTGGCGCTGGTTGGTGGCGAGGATCGCGTTGGAGATCTTGGTCAGGATCACCATGTGGCCGTAGGTCGCCACGCCCTTGATGAACAGCAGGATCACCGTGATGCCCGAGAACATCGCGATGCCCGGGATGTTCTTGTCGACATAGGCCTGGTTGATGACCTGGCCGAGCACGTAGGTCGCGCCCGCGGTCGATCCGGCGGCAAGCGCCATCAGCGCGAAGGCGACGAGGTAACGCCGCCAGTAGATGATCCCCTGTTCCGTGACCAGGCGGCGAATCAGGATTGCCGCCGTATAGGGATCGTCGGTGATTTTCTTTGGAAACTGGGCCATCCGGTGTCCATTGACGGGGCAAGGAAAAGCCTGCCCGCGCGTCAGGGATCGAAGGGCCTCTGTGCCCGCTAAAGCCGCGCTTTTCAAGCCCAATTAAGGGCTTGCGCTGGGATGGAATCTAGGCCGAGACGGCGTGGCGGAGTTCGCCATGGCGCTCGCGGAACAGCTTGTCCTCCCAGGCCAGCGCGTGGGCCGCGATGGTCTCGAGGTCGTCGTATTGCGGCTTCCAGTCGAGCAGGCCGCGGATGCGGCTGGTGTCGGCAACCATGGTCATGATGTCGCCAGGCCGGCGTGGGGCGTATTGCACGGCGAAGCTGCGGCCCGAAACCCGGCGCACGGCGTCGATCGTCTCCAGCACCGAATAGCCGCGGCCATAGCCGCAATTGAGCGTCGTCGAGGCGCCGCCATTGCGCAGGTAAGCGAGTGCCGAGCGGTGCGCCTGCGAAAGGTCCGAGACGTGGATGAAGTCGCGGATGCAGCTGCCGTCCTGGGTCGGGTAGTCGGTGCCGAACACGTCGATCTTGGCGCGCTGGCCGGTCGCGGCCTCGACCGCGATCTTGAGCAGATGCGTGGCGCCGACGGTGGCCAGCCCAATGCGCGCCTGCGGATCGGCACCCGCAACGTTGAAATAGCGCAAGGTCACGTATTGCATGCCGTAGGCGGCGGCGACGTCGTGCAGCATGATCTCGGTCATCAGCTTCGACGAGCCGTAGGGCGACAGCGGCCGCGTCGGCGCGTGCTCCGGCACCGGTACCAGGTCCGGATTGCCGTAGACGGCCGCGGTCGAGGAGAAGATGAAACGGCTGATGCCGCGCTTGACCGCGACGTTGAGCAAATTGCGCGCGGTCATGAAGTTGTTGCGGTAGTAGCCGAGCGGATCGCGCATCGACTCCGGCACGACGACGGAGCCCGCGAAATGGATGATGCTCTCGATGTTGTGCTGGGCGATCACGCCCTCGACCAGGTTCTCGTCGCCCGCGTCGCCGATGAACAGCGGCACGCCCTCGGGCAGATAGGCCGAGAAACCGGTGGAGAGATCGTCGATCACGACGACGTCCTCGCCGGCTTCCGCCAGCGCCAGGACCGTGTGACTTCCGATATAGCCGGCGCCGCCGGTGACTAGCACAGTCATGATCTCACCCGTCTTCGATCAACGCGCCAAGTTAACGTTTGCGCGGTGAAGAGGGGGTTTCGGCAGCCCTGAACTGGTCACTATGCTTAATGTTGCGTATAGGGGGCTTCCGTAACGGAGCATGACGTGGCGAATTCCCCGGGCGATCTCGAAGTGATCGTGCCAAATCTGCACAAACGCTATTCCGGGGTCACCGCGACCAACCGGATGGTGGCGCCGCGGCTGGCAAAGCTCTATCGCGCGGCGTGGTTCGGCTCGGATGGGCCGGAGGGGATTTCGCGCTTGAGCGCTGCCGATTTCCTCAAGCTATGGGGCCGCAAGGCACCATTGATCTGGCATGCGCGGCGCAACAACGAGATGATCGCAGGCGTGCTCCTGCGCGCGCTCGGCTGGCCGCTCAAACTCGTGTTCACGTCGGCTGCACAGCGGCATCACAGCTGGATCACGCGCTGGCTGATCCGGCGCACGGACGCGATCATCGCGACTTCGGACATCTCGGCCTCGTTCCTGAAAGTGAAGGCGACGGTGATCCCCCATGGCGTCGACACCGACGTTTACGCGCCGCCGGACGATCGCGCCGCGGCGTTTGCGGAAGCCGAGCTGCCGGGCCGCTACGCGATCGGCTGCTTCGGCCGGGTGCGCGCGCAGAAGGGCACCGATGTGTTCGTCGACGCGATGTGTCGCCTGCTGCCGCGCTATCCGGATTTCACCGCAATCATCGTCGGCCAAGTCACGCCGGAGCAGACTCCCTTTGCGAACGATCTGAAGAAGCGGATCGAGGCCGCCGGCCTGCAGTCGCGCATCGTCATCACCGGCGAACTGCCGATCGAAGCGGTGCAGCGCTGGTATCAGCGGCTGACGATCTACGCCTTCACCTCGCGCAACGAAGGTTTTGGTTTGACGCTGATCGAGGCGATGGCGGCCGGCAGCGCACTCGTCGCCGCGCGCGCCGGTGCGGCCGCGCTCGTGGTCGAGGACGGCTCGACAGGTGTGCTGATCCCGACTGGTGACGCTGATGCGTTGGCCGCCGCGCTCGAACCCCTGATGCGCGACCCGGACGCCGCGCTCGCCATGGGCGCGCGGGGGCGGGCACGGGTGCTGGCGAAGTTCAGCCTCGATGCCGAAGCGGCGCGGATCGGCGACGTTTATCGTCCGCTGCTCTGAACTGTCGTTTTTGCGACCGCAAACAAAAATCGCGAAAACAACCCCATGCAAAGTAGCCGGCGCCAGCGGAATCAACGGGTTGACGGACGGTGCGGCGCTTGCGGATTTTACGAATCCGTTTGACACGTCGGGCAAAACAGCGGCACGATGTCATCATCGGCCGCAGTTGCGATACCCGGATCATCCATCCAGGTTCCTTCAAACCGTCGCGGTCGACTTCACATTGGGCAGCGCACATACGGCATTTGCACTGGCACCGGCTCCTTGGAGCTGAGTGTGATCTCATTCTCTCCGGAGAACGTCAGGTCGAATGCCATCTCTGAAATCGAGACGCCGTCCGAGCACGAGGCGATTATTCGCATATTCGGCCCGTCATCGCGCAACGATTTGACGGTGCATTTTTCAAATGTGCCGGTTACTTGCCTTCCCTGGACGATTAAACCGCCCGCGTGGAGATCAGCATCTTTCTTGAAGACAATCCTGTTGTTCTCTTTGGAGAACATTTGGCCACAGGCCGAGGCGTCGATTGTCCAAGCTCCGTTCAAATCCGCGGCCTGAATCGAGGCCGTTTGCATGACGAGAAGTACCAACGTCGCCAAAGGATTGAAGGTCCTCATGAAACTCTCCGACTAAATGGTCAATACCGCTAGATCAGCCTCTTCGATGGGGGCGCAGCAAGACGCGACCCTTCGTATCGGTTTCGAGCAGCATTTGGGTGCGGCGAACTGGCGAACGCTTAGTTGATCTAAATCAACAGGGTCTGTAGAGCACTCGTCTGCCCGAGGACCCGACTAAGGCGCGTACTCATGGCGTCAATGAGTTCACAGTCCGAGCACCCGCTGCGCGATCGCCACCACCTCGGAAGCCGCGATATCCCGCATGCAACGGTGGTCGTTCATCTTGCAGATCGTGCTCTGGCAGGGCTGGCATGAGAGCACGCTCTTGTCCTGGACCACGGTCGCGGCGAGGCCGTTGAGGGGGGCCCAGAGATAGGGGCTGGTCGGGCCGAAGATGCCCATGGTGGGCGTGCCTAAGGCGGCTGCGATGTGCATCAGGCCGGAATCATTGGAGATGGCGACGCCGGCCGCGGCCATCGCCAGCACGCCGTTGCGCAGATCGTTGCCGGTGAGGTCCCGCACGCCCGGACCGCCCGCGGCGGCGATCTCCTGGGCCAGCCCTTTTTCCGCGGGGCCGCCGACCACCCAGACCTCCAGGCCGCGCTCGGCCAGCAGGCGGGCAGCTTCCGGATAGTAGGTCCAGCGCTTTGAGACGCCGACTGAGCCGGGGGCGAGCGCGACCGCCGCCCCGGCGCTGAGGCCATTGGCCTGCCGCCAGCGGACGATGTCCTCGGCCGAGACCCGCAATTGCGGCACCGGCCATTCCGGGGGCAGGGGGGCGCCATCGGGCTGGGCCAGGGCGGCGTTCTTGTCGATGAAGCGGGGCAGCTTCTTCTCGCCCCAGCGCCAGCGATTGAGCAGGCCGAACCGGAATTCGCCGACGAAGCCGACCCGCTCGGGGATGCCGGCCAGCGCGGGCGCGATGGCCGCCTTCCAGGTCCGGGGCAGCACCAGGGCTGTCCCGTAATTCCGCTCGCGCAGGAGCTTCGCCAGGCCGAACTGGCGGCCAACGGCGAGCCGGCTGCGCGGCAGGTCCCACACGATGCCATCGCGCACGCCGGGCATGTAATCGACCAGGGGGGCGCAGAGGGAGGTGGTGAGGAGATCGACCGGCCGGTTGGGCCAGCGTTCGTTCAGGACCCGGACAACGGTGTGATTCCGGACGAAATCGCCGATCCACATATAGGGGATGATCAGGATCGGGCTTGTGTCGCTCCGATCTGCATCTCGGCTAAATTGCGAATCTTGGTTCATTCGTTAATAGCACCGGGAACGCGCTGTTGTGGCGGTTCGGTTACCCGCTCCGGACCTGCAGGTAAAGCCGGGACAGCGCCGACCCCAAAACCGCTTACACTTTGGTGGATCATGCGCTAGGGCAGGACCGGGCCGTGAAAATCGGGCAGGGCAAAACCTGGCAGGGTAGGTGGAATGTTGCTGGTGACCGGTGGGGCCGGTTTTATCGGATCGAATGTCGTCGCTGCGCTGAACGAGGCCGGTCGCAGCGATGTCGTCGTCTGCGATCTCCTCGGGACCGAGGGCAAGTGGCGAAACCTCGCCAAGCGCCAGCTTGTGGATATCGTCCCGCCGGCCGAGCTGCTCGACTGGCTGAAGGGCCGCAAGCTCGACGCCGTGATCCATCTCGGGGCGATTTCCGAGACCACCGCGACCGACGGCGACCTCGTGATCGAGACCAATTTGCGCCTGTCGATGCGCCTGCTGGACTGGTGCACGGCGGCTGCGGTGCCGTTGATCTACGCCTCCTCGGCCGCGACCTATGGCGATGGTGCCGACGGCTTTGGCGACGACGCCTCACTGCCCGCACTGAAGAAACTGCGGCCGATGAATCTCTACGGCTGGAGCAAGCACCTGTTCGATCTCRCCGTCGCCGAGCGCGTCGCGCGCGGCGAGAAGCTGCCGCCGCAATGGGCTGGACTGAAATTCTTCAACGTGTTCGGCCCCAACGAATACCACAAAGGTTCGATGATGAGCGTGCTGGCGCGCCGCTTCGACGATGTGAGGGCGGGCCGTGTCGTGCAATTGTTCAAGTCACACCGCGAGGGCATCGCCGACGGCGATCAGCGCCGCGATTTCATCTATGTCGACGACGTCGTGCGCGTCGTCATGTGGCTGCTGGCGACGCCGTCGGTGTCCGGTCTCTTCAACGTCGGTACCGGCAAGGCGCGCAGCTTCAGGGACCTGATGCTCGCTGCCTATGCCGCGCTCGGCACCAGGCCCAACATCGAATATGTCGACATGCCCGAGCAGATTCGCGGCAGCTATCAATACTTCACCCAGAGCGAGGTCGATCGCCTGCACCGCGCCGGCTATAACGGCGGCTTCACGACACTCGAGGATGCGGTGAAAGCCTATGTCGGCGATTATCTCGACCGGCCAGACCGCTTCCGCTGAGGCTTCAAGGACCATGCCGACGCCCATTCTCGATTTCGACGCTCTCGCGCAAGCCATCTCAGGCCGTACGGTGCTGTGCATCGGCGACATCATGCTGGACGAATTCGTCTATGGCGAGGTCTCGCGGATCTCGCCGGAAGCGCCGGCGCCTGTCATCGCCGCCCAGCGCAGCGAGATCCATATCGGCGGCGCCGGAAACGTCGCGCGCAATATCGCGTCCCTCGGGGCGCGCTGCATCTTCATCGGCCTCGTCGGCCAGGACGATGCGGGCAAGCGGCTCGAAGCGGCACTTGCGGAGCATGCCGGCATCGAAAGCGCGCTGGTGTGCGATCCGTCGCGGCCCACCACGCGAAAAGTCCGCTTCGTCTCCGAGCATTTTTCCACGCATATGCTGCGCGCGGATTGGGAGCAGGCGGTGCCTGCCTCCGACGACATCGAGACCAGGCTGATCGACGCAATCCTGCCGCAGATCGCGCGCGCCGACATCGTGCTGCTCTCCGACTACGCCAAGGGCGTGCTGACCGCGCGCGTGATCCGCCACACGATCGACGCCGCGCGAACGCTCGGCAAGCCCGTGATCGTCGATCCCAAGAGCCTGAACTGGGCGATCTATCGCGGCGCCACGCTGCTCACGCCCAATCGCAAGGAATTTTCGGAGGCGACCCGCAGCCGCGCCGACACGCCGCAAAGCATCGTCAATGCCAGCGAGGACGTGATGCGGCTCGCCGATTGCGAGGCGATCCTGGTCACGCAAGGCGAGCACGGCATGACGCTGGTGCCGCGCAATGGTGAAGCCGTTCACGTCCCGGCTGTCCCCGTGAAGGTGCGCGACGTCTCCGGCGCTGGTGACACCGTCGCCGCCGCGCTTGCGGTGTCGCTCGCGGCGGGCGCGGACTGGGACACGGCGCTGCGGATGGCCAATGCGGCCGCTGCCGTTGCCGTCGGCAAGCAAGGCACGGCCAGCGTGAGCGCGGCCGAGCTGCGGCGGAAGATCCTGCCGCATGCTTATCTCGCGGCCGAGGAGAAGATCGTGCTCGAGCCTGATACGCTCGACGCGCAGCTCGCGGAATGGCGCCGGCAGGACCTGCGCGTCGGCTTCACCAATGGCTGCTTCGACATCCTGCATCCCGGCCACGTCAAGGTGCTGACCGCGGCGCGCGCGGCCTGCGATCGTCTGATCGTCGGCCTCAACAGCGATGCCTCGGTGCGGCGGCTGAAGGGCGCCGATCGTCCGGTTCAGGACGAGCGGGCGCGTGCGGAAGTGCTCGCGGCGCTCGAAGCCGTCGATCTCGTCGTCATTTTCGAGGAGGATACGCCGATCGATTTGATCACCCGGATCAAGCCGAGCGCGCTGGTGAAGGGCGGCGACTACACCCGCGAGCAGGTGGTCGGCCATGAGGTCGTCGAAGCCGCCGGCGGAACCGTCGTGCTGGTCGACATCCTCCAGGGCTTCAGCACGACCGCGCTGGTCCATCGCGCGCGGGGAGGGGGCAAGTGACGGACCAAGCGACGACGCTCGCCCGGGAGACGACCGGCCAGATGCTGCGGCGGCGCTTTCGCAGCCCGGCGGCGTGGTGCGAGGCGGTCGACCTGTTTGCCATCTTGACTGTGGCGTCACTGCCTTGGTCGACCTCGCTCGCGGCGATCTTCAACGTTGCGTTCCTGCTCTGCATGGTGCCGTTTCTCGACGTCCGCGCATTCCTGCAATCGATGAAGCGCCCGATCGCAGCGGCGCCGATCGCGCTCGTCCTGCTCGCGCTGGTGGGCACGCTGTGGTCGGATGCGGCCTGGGGCGCGCGCATCTATGCGCTCAGTCCGACCGTCAAGCTGCTCGTGCTGCCGGTCTTCCTCTATCATTTCGAGCGCTCGCCGCGCGGCCACTGGATGTTCATCGCCTTCCTGGTGTCCTGCGCGCTGCTGTCGGTGATGTCGTGGCTGGTCGCTTTCTATCCCGACCTGACTCTCAAGTCCGACCACCTCGAGCGCGGCATCTTCGTCAAGAACTACATCAACCAGAGCCAGGAATTCACCCTGTGCGCGGTGGCGCTCGCTTATCCGATCGTGATGCTGCTGCGTGAGAGGCGATACTGGCTCGCCGGACTTTTGACGGCGCTGGCGCTGAGCTTCTTCGTCAACATGGCCTTCGTGGTGGTATCGCGCACCGCGCTCGTCACGATTCCGGTCATGTTCGGCGTGTTCGCGCTGTTGCATTTGAGATGGCGCAGCATCGCGCTCATCTCCGTCGCGCTGCTCGCCGGCGCGGCTCTCGCCTGGCAGGCATCGCCGCACTTGCGCAAGACCGCGGACACCTTCGCTAGCGACTACACGCGCTATGTCGAAAAGGGCGAGCCGACCTCGCTGGGCTTGCGGCTCGAATTCTGGCGGAAATCGCTCGGCTTCTTCGCGGAGGCGCCGATCAAGGGGCACGGCACCGGCTCGACGCGCGGATTGTTCGAAGCGGTCGCGACGCCCAGCGGCCACTACCAGGCCTCTGCCGAGGTGATCGGGAATCCGCATAACCAGACGCTGAATGTCGCCGTGCAATGGGGCGTCATCGGCATCGTCGTTCTCTACGCGATCTGGATCCTGCATCTCCTGCTGTTCCGCGGCGACGGGCTGGCCCATTGGATTGGCCTGCTGGTCGTGGTGCAGAACGTCTTCACCTCGCTGTTCAACTCCCATCTGTTCGACTTCCACGAGGGCTGGATGTATGTCATCGGCGTCGGCGTTGCCGGCGGCATGGTGATCCGGGCCCGACACGCCGAGGCGAAGGTGGGGGAAGCCGGTTCCTGAACGGCCGCGCGGCTGGCAAGCCTTGTACTGGCAAGTCTTGTCGAGATGGGCTATCAGCGCGGTCAGGTTGCATCTAACTGGGATTTCATCGGTCGGCGGATGACGCGTCTTTCGCATCTCACCTTGCGCAATTTCCTGATCGCGCTCCACGACCTGCTGGCGACCACGGCGGCGCTGTTCGCAGCCTTCTACCTGCGTTTCGAGGGCGGCGACGGCTTCTTCGACCGCCTGCCGCTGCTGTTCCAGATCCTGCCCTATTTCCTCGCCTTCAGCGTGGTCGTGTTCTTCCTCTTCAACCTGACCACGACGAAATGGCGCTTCATCTCGCTGCCTGATGCGCTGAACATCATCCGGGTCGCGACCGTGCTGACGGTTGCCCTCCTGGCGCTCGACTACATCTTCGTCGCCCCCAACGTCCGCGGCGCCTTCTTCCTCGGCAAGGTGACGATCGTCCTCTACTGGTTCCTCGAGATCGCCTTCCTCAGCGCGTTGCGCATGGCCTATCGCTATTTCCGCTATACGCGGGTGCGGCGGCATGCGAGGGGCGAGGATGCCGCGCCGACGCTGCTGATCGGCCGCGCCGCGGATGCCGAGGTGCTGCTGCGCGGCATCGAGAGCGGCGCGATCAAGCGCATCTGGCCGGTGGGCGTGCTGTCGCCGTCGAGATCCGATCGCGGCCAGTTCATCCGCAACGTGCCGGTGCTGGGCGACTTCGACGACATCGAGGACGTCGTCGGCGACTTCGCCAAACGCGACAAGCCGATCGCACGCCTGGTGATGACGCCGTCCGCGTTCGAGCCGGACGCTCATCCGGAATCGATCCTGATGCGGGCGCGCAAGCTGGGCGTGATCGTCAACCGCATGCCCTCGCTAGAGAGCGGCGACGCGCCGCGCCTCACGGCCGTCGCGGTCGAGGACCTCCTGCTGCGGCCGAGCGAAAAGATCGACTATGAGCGGCTCGAAGCGCTGATCAAGGGCAAGGCTGTCATCGTCACCGGCGGCGGCGGATCGATCGGGTCCGAGATCTGCGAGCGGGTCGTCGTTTTCGGCGCCGCACGCCTCCTGATCGTGGAAAATTCCGAGCCGGCGCTCTATGCGGTCACGGAAGCGCTCGCCGCGCACGGCACGACGGCCGCGATCGAGGGGCGGATCGCCGACATCCGCGACCGCGAGCGCATCATCCGCCTGATGGCGGAGTTCAAGCCGGACATCGTGTTCCATGCCGCCGCGCTCAAGCACGTGCCGATCCTGGAGCGCGACTGGAGCGAGGGCGTCAAGACCAACATCTTCGGTTCGATCAACGTTGCCGATGCGGCGCACRCCGCCGGCGCCGAAGCCATGGTGATGATCTCGACCGACAAGGCGATCGAGCCGGTGTCGATGCTCGGCCTCACCAAGCGCTTCGCCGAGATGTACTGCCAGGCGCTCGACCACGATCTTGCCGCAGCTAGCGGCAGTGCCAGGCCGCCGATGCGGTTGATCTCGGTCCGGTTCGGCAACGTGCTGGCGTCGAACGGCTCGGTGGTGCCGAAGTTCAAGGCCCAGATCGAGGCCGGCGGCCCCGTAACGGTGACGCATCCCGACATGGTCCGCTACTTCATGACCATCCGCGAGGCCTGCGATCTCGTCATCACGGCGGCAACGCATGCGCTCGGAACGCAGCGTCCCGACGTCTCGGTCTACGTGCTCAACATGGGCCAGCCGGTGAAGATCGTCGATCTCGCCGAGCGCATGATCCGCCTCTCGGGCCTCCAGCCCGGCTACGACATCGAGATTGTGTTCACCGGCATGCGGCCGGGCGAGCGCCTGCACGAGATCCTGTTCGCCTCCGAGGAGCCGACCCGTGAGATCGGTGTCGCCGGCATCATGGCCGCGCAGCCGAACGAGCCGCCGATGCAGACGCTGCGCAAATGGATCGCGGCGCTGGAGCAGGCGATCGCGCGGGACGATCGGGCCACGATCAAGACGATCCTGAAGGACGCGGTTCCGGAATTCGGGTCGACTGCGGCTTGACCATGCAGTCTCAAGGCAAGATCGTCGTCGCGAGCCAGCACTATCCGCCTGATCCGAGCACGACCGCCGCGATCATGGCGGAGATCGCCTGCCGCGTCGCCGTCGACCATGAGGTCATCGTGCTGTCGGGCTCGCCCGGCGAATTGCCGGCCTCGCAAACCGGCCCGGGCAAGCCGCGCGTAATTGCCATCAAGAACCGGATGGCGGGAAAGGCCGCGCTGGTGCGGCGTGGATTGTCCGAGCTGCTGTTCGCGGCGCGCGCATTCTTCGCGCTGATCTGGGAGCTTAAGTCGGGTGACGTCGTGGTCACCGTCACCGCGCCGTTCATGCTGCCTTACGCGGTCGCAGCCGCGGCAAGGTGCAAGGGCGCGCGCTCGGCGCTGATCATGCACGACCTCTTCCCCGATGTTCTCGTGATGGCGGAAATCCTGAAACCCGGCTCGTTTGTGACGCGGACGATGCGCGCGGCCAACAGCCTGATGTTCCGCGCGCTCAATGCCGTCATCACCATCGGCCGCGATGCTGAGCGCCCGCTCTTGAGCTATTCCGGCATGACGCGGAACAAGATCCGCTTCATCCCGAACTGGGCGACGCTCGTACCCGCGGCGCGTCCCCTGTCGCAGGACAATCCGTTCCGCAAAGCGCTTTCCGCCCAATTCATTGTCGGCCTGTCGGGCAATCTCGGCTTCACCCATGATCCGGAGATCGTGTTCGAGGCGGCACGCCTTTTGAAGGACGAGCCGGACATCCACTTCCTGCTGTCCGGCTGGGGCATCGGCTTCGAGCGGCTGAAGCAGTTGCAGGCCGAAGCGAACTTGCCCAATGTGTCCTTCGTGGCGCGGGTCGCGGATGCCGAGCTCGAGGCGTTCCTGGCGGCTGCCAATCTCTGGATCATTCCGTACCGGAAGGACGTGGCGGGGGTGTCGGTGCCGAGCCGGTTCTACAATCTGCTGGCGGTCGGCCGTCCCGTGGCGCTGGTCTCCGAGCCGGAGGCCGAGGCTGCGTTGACGGTGGTGGAGAACGGGCTCGGCTGGGTCGTGACGCCGGGCCGCGCGGATCAGCTCGCCGACGCAATCCGCGCGGCATCCCGTTGCGACGCCGCCGCCATGGCCGAACGCGCGGTGAAGGCGGCGGCGAGATTCGACCGGACGACCGCGATGAACGCCTATGCCGGGCTGATCGACGAATTGTTGCGCAACCCCGATCTGGCGGAGCAACGATGAGCGAGCGAAAACCGGTCGTGCTGGTGACAGGGGCGAGCGGCTTCGTCGGCTGCCATGTCGCGCCTGAGCTCTCGCGCGCCGGATGGTCGGTCCGCCGCGCGGTGCGCAGCCCGGAGGGGATCGACGACGAGGTCGTGATCGAATCGATCGGCCCCGATACCGATTGGCAGGCGGCGCTCGAAGGCGTCGATGCCGTGGTCCATCTCGCCGCGCGCGTGCATCACAAGCACGAGGAGCACGCGGTCCAGCTCTACCGCAACGTCAACATCGCCGGCACGCTGCACCTGGCGCGCTCCGCGGCGACGGCGGGCGTGCGCCAGTTCATCTTCGTCAGCACCGTTCTCGTGCACGGGCGCAGCAATGAAGGCCGCGCGCCGTTCAGCGAGGAGGACATCCTCACGCCACGCGGCCTCTACGGCATGTCCAAGGCCGCCGCCGAGGCGGGCTTGAGGACGCTGGCGCGCGACAGCGACATGAAGATCTCGGTGATCAGGCCGCCGCTGGTCTATGGCGCGGGCGCCAAGGGCAATTTCGCGCTGCTGAAGCGCGCGGTGAATCTTGGACTGCCGCTGCCCTTTGGCGCGGTCCGCAATCAGCGCGCGTTCCTGGCCGTGCAGAATCTGTCGTCGTTCATCCTGCGCCGGCTGGCTCACCCCGATCCCACGAGCAATTTCGAGATCTTCCTGGTCGCCGACACGGAACAGGTCTCGACGCCCGAATTCATCGAGCGGCTGGCGAAGGCAGCCGGCAAGACCTCGCGGCTGTTCGGCATGCCGCCGGACCTGCTCTCAACGCTGCTCAGCGTGATGGGCCGGCAGGATACCCATGACAGCCTGATCGGCTCGCTCGAGCTCAACCTCGCCAAGGCAATCGCGACCGGCTGGCAGCCGCAGGTCTCCCTCGACGAGGGCCTGCGGCTCGCGCTGTCGGCTCAGGACGCCTGAGGTCGGGAGAAAYGGCGCAGCACGAATCCGATCGCGATCGCGCCCGCGACCAACGCGAGCCATGTGACCGAGGTCGAGTTCGCGCGAACCGTGACGACGGCAAGCACCGCCAGCAATAGATTGAGCGCGAACACGTCGCCGATCACGCGGCGGACCGTGAAGCCGTTGTCGGTCGCGCGCTGGTAGAAGTGCGAGCGGTGCGCCGACCAGAATTGCTCGCGCCGCGCGATGCGCCGAAACAGCGTGATGGTGGAATCCACGAGGTAATAGGCCGGCAGCAGCAGCGCCGCGGCGGGCTGCCCGTGCCAGGAGAGCTCCAGCAGGCACCAGCCGAGCAAAAGGCCGATCGGCAGGCTGCCGACATCGCCCAGGAACACTTTTGCGACCGGACGGTTGAACGGCGCAAAGCCGATCATGGCGCCGCAGAGCGCCGTGGCGATCAGCGCGGCGGGCCACGAGAGATCACCGAGTAGTCCCAGCAGCAGCAGCGCTGCGGTGACGGGCACAACTTCCGCGACCGTCATCAGGTCCAGCCCGTCCATGAAATTGACGAGGTTCACGAACCAGACGCCAGCGAGCAGGATGAGGCCGCGCTCGAGCGGAAGCGGCAGTGCCGGCACGATGCGCGCGGTCTCGGGCGCGGTGAACACGACCGCGCCGACGCAGGCTGCTTGCAGCGCGAGCCGTGCCAACACCGGCAGCGACACGATGTCGTCGGCGAATCCGACCAGGGCGATCACAATCGTTGCAATGACCAGCGCCGGCGGGATCGCAACGTTCGCCCAGGCGGCCCAGGCCGATGCGACCAGCAGCGTGGCGGTGATCACCGCGATGCCGGCGCCCTGCGGGGTCGGAATGCGATGCGAGGAACGGGCATTCGGTCGCGCCAGGGCATAGCGCTGGAGCAGGGGACGGCTGGTCCAGGTGATGATCGCCGACATCAGCGCGGCGACCGCGACGGCAAGCAGCGAGGACATGGCGGCAACAGCGTCGATGGCTGGGCTCACTCCGGCACTCCGAGCGGCGCCGACCCCTTCGCGGCCTTCTCCGCGCTGAGGATCCAGACCAGACCGCCGATCGCGCCGACGATGAAGAGCACGGCGCCGAACAGCAGCGAGACGTTGACGCCTTCGTTGGCGGAAAGCCCGGCGAAACCGAAGGCCAGGCCCATCGTCGCCTCGCGCACGCCCCAGCCGGCGATCGAGATCGGCATCAGGGTGATCAGCATGATCGGTGGAATGAGGAGAAATGTCTGGCCGAAGCTGACGGGTGCGGCGATCGACTGCACCACGCACCACGCAATGACGACGGCGAGCACGTGAACGAGAAGCGACAGAATTGCGACGATCGGTCCACGCTTGGCGTTGAAGATCACGCGGTTGGCAATCACGGCGCAGGCGTGGATGTGATGGGTGGCCCACCAGGTCTTCAGCCACGACCATTTCAGCGCGCCGAAGATCAGGAAACCGACGCCGCCCGCGAGCGCGGCGAAATCGACGAGCAGCAGCGCCGAGCGTCCGTGCGGATCGGTGATGAGCTCGTAGCTCCAGGGCAGGCTCGCGACGACGACGATCGCCAGCGCGACGAGGCCGATCGCGCGGTCGACGAAGATCGAGTAGGTGGCCGCGCGCCATCCGGCGCCGGCGCGCGCGACCAGCCACAGCCGGACCGCATCGCCGCCGATCGCGGAGGGTAGCGTCTGGTTGAAGAACGCGCCGATCACGTTGTAGCGCATCGCGCGGCCGAGCTCGAGCGGCGCGCCGCATTCGGCGCTGATCTCGCGCCAGCGGACCACGCCGATGAAGATTTGCAGGAACGTGACCGCGATCGCCATGGCGATCCAGAGCAGGCTGGTCGCGGTCAGGCGCGAAAACAGTTCGGACAGATCGACCTTGCGCAGCGCCAGGTAGAGCAGCGCTCCGGAAATCAGGATTTTGGCCGTCGACAGCAGGATTCGGCGCATCTCGCCCGCTTGATCAGGGTTTGCGAAGATTTGAGGCAACCCGACGCGAGGCGTCGAATTCGGCCGCTTTGGTATGGTTTTGGCGCCGATCTTGCAATAGCGCTTATCTGGAGCGGTGACGAATAGCGGCGAGGCTATTGCGACGGCCTCGATACCGCGGCTAAAGAGGCGCCGCGGGGCCGGCTTGGGGATCGCGTGGCAACAGATCGCTTGGGAACAGGATGACGGATCAGGCGATTTTGGTCACGGGAGCCGCCGGGTTCATCGGCTTTCACGTCGCCCGGCAGCTTCTGGCCGAGGGGCGGCCCGTGGTCGGGCTCGACAATCTCAACAGCTATTACGATCCGGCGCTGAAACAGGCGCGCCTGGCGCTGCTTCGGAGCGATTCCCGCTTCGCCTTCGTCGAGGCCGATCTCGCCGACCGCGAGACCATCGCGGCGCTGTTTGCGCGACATCGATTTGACAAAGTCGTGCATCTCGCGGCCCAGGCCGGCGTGCGCTACTCGATCGACCATCCGCACACTTACGCCGATTCCAACCTCCAAGGCTTTCTCAACGTGCTGGAGGGCTGCCGCAACAACTCTTGTCGTCATCTCGTCTACGCCTCGTCATCCTCCGTTTATGGCGCCAACACTAAACTGCCATTTGCCGTGCACGACCGGACCGACCATCCCGTGAGCTTCTATGCCGCGACCAAGAAGGCGAACGAATTGATGGCGCAGTCCTACAGCCATCTCTACCGGCTGCCGGTCACGGGCCTGCGCTTCTTCACCATCTACGGCCCGTGGGGCCGGCCCGATATGGCCCTGTTTCTGTTCGTGAACGCCATCATGACGGATCGTCCGATCCGGCTCTTTAACCATGGCAAAATGCGTCGCGACTTCACCTATATTGACGACGTCACCCGTGTAGTATCCAAGCTCATCGATCGGGTGCCCGCGGATGACCCGGCTGCCGCAAATGCGCCGTCTAAGGTCTACAATGTCGGCAACCACCATCCGGAAGAGCTGATGCATGTCGTCGGGCTTCTGGAGCAGGAGCTGGGTCGGACGGCAATCAAAGAATTGCTGCCGATGCAGCCGGGAGACGTCTTGGAAACGTTCGCAGATGTCGAGGATCTGACGCGCGACACCGGCTTTGCACCGTCAACGCCGATCGCGCTCGGGGTCCGTAATTTTGTCACCTGGTATCGGGACTACTTCAAGGTTTGAAATGACGATGGACAAACGCATTATCCCCCTGATCATGTGCGGCGGCGCCGGCACGCGGCTGTGGCCGGCTTCGCGCGAGGTGCGCCCAAAACAGTTCCTGCCGCTGTTCGGCACGCGCTCGACCTTCCAGGACACGCTGCTGCGCGTGTCGGATGCCTCGCTGTTCGATCGTCCGATCGTCATCACCAATGCGTCCTATCGCTTCATGGTGCTGGAGCAGCTCGCCGAGATCGGCATCGAGGCCGACGTGATCCTCGAGCCGATGCGGCGCGATTCCGGCCCCGCGATCGCCGCGGGCGCGGTGTTCGCGCAGAACCGCGCCAGTGACGCGATCGTGCTCGCGCTCGCCGCCGACCACGTGGTGCAGGACAACGCAGCGTTCGTCGCGGCGTGCCGTGAAGGCCTCACCGCCGCGAGCGCCGGGCGCATCGTCACCTTTGGCGTCAAGCCGGAGCGGCCGGCGACCGAGTACGGCTATATCAGTCCGGGCGAGGTGATCTCCGGTGAGGTGCACGCCGTCGCGCGCTTCGTCGAAAAGCCTGATGCCGTGAAGGCGGCCGACTACGTCAGTTCGGGCTATCTCTGGAACAGCGGCAACTTCATGTTCCCGGCCACTGTCCTGCTCGACGAATACCGCAGGGTCGACGCGGCGAGCGTCGAGGCGATCTCCAACGCGGTGAGCAATGCCGGCCGCGATCTCGGCTTCGTGACGCTGGAGCCCGAGGCGTTCGGCGCGGCGAAGGCGATCTCGATCGACTATGCGGTGATGGAGAAGACCTCGCGCGCAGCGGTCGTGCCCGTGTCCTGCGGCTGGTCCGACGTCGGCTCCTGGCACGCGGTGTGGGAGTTGTCGGAGAAGGACGCGCAAGGCAATGCTTCGCATGGCAGTGCGGTGTTCGAAGACTCCCGCAACTGCAACGTCACCACAGATGCAGCGCTGGTCGCGCTCGAAGGCGTCGACGATCTCGTTGTGGTCGCCACCGCGGATGCGGTGCTGGTCTCGCGCCAGAAGGATGCCAACGGCCTGAAACGCCTCGTGACGAAGCTGAAGGCGGTCGCGCCGAAGGTCACCGAGGAGCATCTCAAGGTGCACCGGCCCTGGGGCAGCTACCAGTCCGTCGACAATGGCGAGCGCCACCAGGTCAAGCGCATCGTGGTCAAGCCGGGCGGGCGGCTGTCGCTGCAGAAGCATCATCATCGCGCCGAGCACTGGATCGTCGTCCGCGGCGCCGCCCGGGTGACCGTCAACGAGACCGTCAAGACGGTGCACGAGAACGAGTCCATCTACATCCCGATGGGCGCGGTGCACCGGATGGAGAACCCGGGCAAGATTATGCTGGAACTCATCGAGGTCCAGACCGGCAGCTATCTCGGGGAAGACGACATCATCCGGATTGAAGACGACTATCAAAGGTCGTAACCAGCAAGCTCCGAATCACGCGACCCGGGCCGGAAGGCGCAAGCTTTTGGCGCTAAGGCCCGGGGAACGTGTAACTTTTTGAATCAAATCGTGTCCGGTCAATTCGGCTGACGTTCGCCACAAATGTGGCGCCCGTGCTAGAAGCGGCCCGGGGATTTGCGTTGAATCGGGGTTTGCTCAGATGAGTTCCAAAGGGTTTGCACCGGCAAAGGCCGGCTTGCGCGTTGGCGTCGTTGGCGCGGGCGTGATGGGCAGCAACCATGCGCGCGTGCTCGCGGGCCTTCCAGGCGTCAGCCTCGTCGGTGTGGTCGATCCGTCGCCAGCGCATCTGACGCGCACCACCGAGCTTGCCAGCTGCCAAGGTTTCGAGACGCTCGACCAGCTCCTCGCCGAAGGCGTCGACGCCGTCACCATCGCCGCGCCGACCCATCTGCATCACGAGGTCGCGCTCGCCTGCATCGCCAGGAACGTCCACGTGCTGGTCGAGAAGCCGATCGCCTCCACGGTCGCGGAAGGCCGCGAGATCGTCGCCGCCGCGCAAAAGGCCGGCGTCACGCTGATGATCGGCCATGTCGAGCGCTTCAATCCGGCGGTCGCCGCCGTCAAGCAGGCGATCGCGGGCGAGGACATTCTCTCCATCGCGATCACCCGCGTCGGCCCGTTCCCGCCGCGCATGTCCAATGTCGGCGTCGTCATCGACCTTGCAGTGCACGACATCGATCTGATCCGCTGGTTCACCGAATCCGACATCGTCGAGGTGCAGCCGCAATTGTCGAGCGCGGTCGCCGAGCGCGAGGACATCGCGCTCTTGCAGTTCCGCACCGCCAACGGCGTGCTCGCGCACATCAACACCAACTGGCTGACGCCGTTCAAGGCGCGCAGCGTCACGGTCGCGACCCGCGGCAAATACGTGATGGGCGATCTGTTGACGCGCCAGGTCACCGAGTGCTTCGGCTTCAAGCCGGACGGCAGCTATTCGATGCGGCATCTGCCGGTCGGCCACGACGAGCCGCTCCGCGCCGAGTTGATCGCGTTCCTGAAGGCCGTCCGCAACGGCGAGACGCCGGCGGTCACCGGCGACGAGGGCGTCGCCAGTCTCGAGATCGCCACGCAGTGCCTGGAAACACCGTCCCGGCCCGCAGCCACGTCGTCCGCCCGCAAGGGTCCGCGCCGCGTCGCGGGCTGATCTCTTCTCCATGTCGACCGCTCAAAACCCGCAAGGCGCCATGAACCAGCATCTGCGTTCCGAACCCATTCCCTTCGTCGACGTCGCCTCGCAGCGCCGCCGGCTCGGCGCCTCGCTCGATGCCGCCGTCAAGCGCGTCCTCGACCATTGCCAGTTCGTCAATGGTCCTGAAGTCGCCGAGCTCGAGAAGCAGCTTGCGGCCTATAGCGGCGCCAAGCACGTGATCGGCTGCGCCAGCGGCACCGATGCGATCCTGATGGTCATGATGGCGAAGAATGTCGGCCCCGGCGATGCCGTGCTCTGCCCGTCCTTCACCTTCATCGCAACCGCGTCGCCGGTGGCGCGGACCGGCGCGACGCCTGTTTACGTCGATGTCGATGAAGCCACCTTCAACATGAGCCCGGAGTCGCTGAAGCGCGGCATCGCGACCGCGCGCAGGGCCGGCCTGAAGCCGGTCGCGGTGATTCCGGTCGATTTGTTCGGCCAGCCCGCCGATCACGATGCCATCGCCGAGATCGCCAGGGCCGAAGGCCTGTTCGTGCTCGACGACGCCGCCCAAGGGTTTGGTGCGAGCTACAAGGGCCGCAAGCTCGGCACCTTCGGGCTCGCCACCGCGACCAGCTTCTTCCCGGCCAAACCGCTCGGCTGCTTCGGCGACGGCGGCGCGATCTTCACCGATGACGACGAACTCGCCGCGACGCTGCGCAGCATCCGCGTGCACGGGCAGGGCGTGGACAAATACGACAACGTCCGCCTCGGCCTGACCGGCCGGCTCGACACGATGCAGGCCGCGATCCTGATCGAGAAGCTGAAGATTTTTGACGACGAGATCGCCGCCCGCAACAAGGTTGCGGAGCGTTACGCGCGTGGCCTGTCCAACGTCGTCACCGTGCCGCGGTTTGCGCCGGGCAACACCTCGGTCTGGGCGCAGTACACGATCCGTCTCCCTGAGGGCACCGACCGCGACGGCTTCGCCGCCGCGCTGAAGGCCCAGGGCGTGCCGACCGCGATCTATTACGGCAAGTCGATGCACCAGCAGACCGCCTACAAGCAGTATCCGGTCGCCGACGGCGGCCTGCCGGGCTGCGAGAGCCTGTCGCAGGACGTCATCAGCCTGCCGATGCACGCCTACCTGACCGAAGCCGACCAGGAGCGAATCATCGCCGCAGTGCGCGGCGCGATCGCGGGCTGATTTCGCTGTTTTGCCCTTCTTTCCCTCTCCCCCTGTGGGAGAGGGTGGCATAGGCGGCCTTCGGCCGCCGTCCCTTAAGAACGCCGATGCTTTGCATCGGCTATGGCGATAGCGGCGAGACGGGTGAGGGGTCTCTCTCCGCACGGAAAGCTGGGAGAGAGACCCCTCACCCGATTGAGTTTGTATCTACCTGCGGCGCTGCCCTCTCCCACAAGGGGAGAGGGCACAGCAATGCACATCGCAAGCCGAACGCCCGTCTTTTTTGATCACGTCAAACTTCAAAGCCTTATCGTTGGGCTGATAAGTCTCTAAAACAGACGCATGCTCGGACGCATCTTCACGGTTGGTGGTTACACGCTGCTCTCGCGGCTGACGGGATTCGCCCGCGACATCATGCTTGCGGCGATCCTGGGCGCCGGCCCCGTGGCCGACGCCTTTTTCGTGGCGCTGCGGCTGCCCAATCATTTCCGCGCGATCTTTGCCGAGGGCGCCTTCAACGCCGCCTGGGTGCCGGCCTATGCGCACGTCCATGGCGAGCGCGGGGAGGGGGCGGCAAGACTGTTCGCCGACCGCATCTTCACGCTGCTGCTGGCCTCGCAGGTGGTGCTGCTGATCGCCGCCTGGCTGTTCATGCCGCAGGCCATGAGCATTCTGGCGCCGGGCTTTTCCGAGGATGCCGAGCAGCGCAAGCTCGCGATCGAGCTGACCCGGATCACCTTTCCCTATCTGCTGCTGATCACGCTGGTGACACTCTACGGCGGCATGCTCAACGTGATGCAGCGCTTTGCCAGCGCCGCGGCGGCATCGATCTTCCTCAACATCTCCATGATGATGACGCTGGCGCTCGCCGCATGGTTTCCCAGCGCAGGCCACGCCGCCGCCTGGGGCGTCTTGATTTCCGGCTTCCTGCAATATTTCCTGCTCGCGGGCGATCTCGCGCGCCATGGCGGCCTGCCGCGCTTTGCGCCGCTCAAGCTCGACGAAGACGTCCGCAGCTTCTTCAAGGCACTGGGACCTGCGACGCTGGGCTCGATGGGCACACAGGTCGCGCTGTTCGCCGACACCATCATCGCGACCTTCCTGCCCGCAGGCGCGCTGTCGGCGCTCTATTATGCCGACCGCCTCAACCAGCTACCGATCGGCGTGATCGGCATCGCGATCGGCACGGTTCTGCTGCCGGAGATGTCGCGGCGGATCACCGCCAACGATCATGACGGTGCGATGAAGGCGCAGCGCCGCGCCTTCGATTTCACGCTGCTGTTCTCGATCCCGTTCGTGGCGGCCTTCATCACCGTGCCCGACGCGATCATGCGTGCGCTGTTCGCCCGTGGCGCGTTCTCGAAGGCCGATGCCGCCGCCGCCGGCGCCACGCTCGCGGCCTATGCCATCGGCCTGATCCCCTTCGTGCTGATCCGCAGCGCGGTCGCGACTTTCTATGCCCGCAAGGACACCGTCACGCCAGTGCGCGCCTCGCTGACCGGCATCGCGGTCAACGTCGCCCTGAAGGTGGCCTTGATGGGATCGCTCGCCCAGATCGGCCTGGCGCTCGCAACCGCCGTCGGTGTCTGGACCAATCTGCTGCTGGTGCTGTTCTTCGCCGTGCGGCGCGGCTTTCTCGTGCTGGACCGCGCCTGGCTGTTGTCGCTCGCCAAATTCCTGCTGACCGGACTGATCCTCGCCGCCACGTTCTGGCTGATCGCGCGCTTCAGCGGTTCTATGCTGGGCTCGATGCACTTCCGCGATGAGCTGATGCTGGTGCTGCTGGCCGTCGGAGGCACCATCGTCTACGCGCTCGCGATCCTCATCCTGTTCGGCCGCAGCTGGTTGGTCTCGCTGGTGCGTGGCTAGGCCTGTATCAATCCGACGGGCCAAAGCCTGCTGCAGCAGGCGAGACACGCCGGAAGCAGCCATCGCGTATATGGCTCTCCTCTGGTTCCCGGTACATGGTAACGTTTAACCTCGGTCGAGTTCGAAAGGGTGCGGTCTCACCAACGGTTATGCGATGACCAGACGGGCGAAAAAGGCGACCTCGCCGCGGAAAGGGCGGGTTGGTGCTACCCTTGCGTCCCCCAGTTTGCGGGGTCGCGTGCAGGACATTGCGCTGATCGATCACCTGATCGAACGGATCGACCAAGGTGGATCCACGCTTGTTATCAGCGGTGAGCCCGGCATCGGAAAATCTGCGCTCCTCGATGTTGCCAGGCACAGAGCCAGTGAACGCGGCTTCTCCGTCTTGAGCATGACCGGCGTCCTCGCCGAAGTCCATTTGCCGTTTGCAGCACTTGAACAGGCCTTGCGTCCGCTGATGAAAGGGGCCGAGGGCCTTGTCCCTCGCCAGCGATCGGCCTTGCTGGCCGCTTTTGGCATGCATGACGACGCGGGGCCGCCCGATATCTTCCTGGTTGCGCTCGCGACGCTGTCTCTTCTGAGCGAAAGGGCGACGCGCGAGCCTCTGCTGCTTGTTGCCGACGATGCCCAATGGCTGGATCAGGCGACCTTTGAGGTGCTGGCCTTCGTCTCGCGCAGACTGAGCTCGGACCCGATCGTTCTCGTGGTCGCCATGCGCGACGACTTCAAGAGTTCGCTTGGCGACGCCTCCACCCTGAGGCTGCGCCTTTCAGGGCTCGATCAAGCCGACGCCGAGCGCTTGCTGGACGCCAACGCGCCGGGCCTTCTGGCGGAGCTGCGCAGCCGCTTCCTTCGGGAGGCTTCGGGCAATCCGCTGGCCCTTGTGGAGCTGCCCCGCGGAGAACGAGCCGCTGGAGATGCGCCGTGGCTTCCGCTGACCGACCGGCTCGAGCGCGCCTTCTCCAGTCGCTTGTCCGACCTCCCGCACATCGCGCAATTGCTGTTGTTCGTGACGGCGGAGAACGACGGGACATCGCTCCACGAAATCCTTTCCGCCGCCGAAGCCGTGTTGGGCGAGCGCGTGGGTATCGATGCCATCGCGCCCGCGGTCGCCGCGAAGCTCATCGAGATCAACGGGACGGAGGTGAGGTTTCGGCATCCGCTCGTTCGCTCCGCCATGCACCAGGCCGCCGACCCGGCGACCCGCCAAAGGATCCACGCCGCGCTTGCTGCCGTGATTCACGATCAGCTCGACCGCCAATTGTGGCATCGTGCCGCAGCAACGATCGGACCTGACGACGAGCTCGCTGGCGAATACGACCTGATGGCGGCGCGCGCGTTGCGGCGCGGCGCCGTGGCGATGGCGATCGAGGTTCTGGAAAGCGCGGCACGGCTGAGCAGCACGGCGAAGGCGAGAGGCGACCGGCTGTTGCGAGCGGCCGAACTCGCCGCCGATCTGGGGCAGCCGGAGCTCATGGAGCGCCTGCTGCGGCAGGCCGACATCGACGAGACGAACCAGTTGGCGCTGGTCCGGATCGCCTGGTGCCGTGAGATCAGCCAGCCCCCGGCGGTCAACGATCCCGCGAAGATTCTCGCATTGACTGGGTTCGCCGCGAAAGCCCACGCCGCCGGCGCGATCGATCTGGCCGCCAATCTTCTTTGGCGAGCCGCGCAACGTTGCTGGTGGAGCAGCGCAAGCGATGAACTCTGCGCAAGGGTTCACGATGCGGCTGCGCGGCTGGAATTGCCTGACGGGGACCCCCGCCTGATCGCGATATCCGCTTACGTCGAGCCGCTGCGGCGGGGGGCGGACTTGTACCTCAAGCTTCAGGGGCTTGCGGGAACGGCGCACAGCGACCCCACCGTTGCGAGCATCCTCGGTAGCACCGCCAATGTCATCGGGACCTTCGACATCGGCGTGAACTTTCTCGCCGAGTCCAGTGCCGTGCTGCGCATGCAGGGACGGCTCAGCGATCTCGCCCGGGTGCTTTTCGCCCAAGGGTGGGCGGAAATGGAAGTGGGTGACTGGCGGGGCGCTATGAGGGAGGCCGAGGAATCCGCCCGGCTTGCCGAAGAGACCGGCGGGCTTCCGTGGATTGCCGCAGCCACGATCCTGAAAGCCAGGCTCGCAGGAATGCAAGGCAATCTGGAGCAATCCGAAGCGTATGCGGCGCAGGCGGAAGCCCTGGCCCTGTCCATCGGCGCGAGTTTCCTGCTGGCCATGTTGCAGATCGCACGAGGCGTATCCGCAATCGGCGCGGGCCGTCATTGGGAGGCCTTTGAGCATCTGCGACGCCTGTTCACGCCGGCCGATCCCGCTTTCAATTTCGGCCTTCAGTTCTTTGGCCTTGCGGATTTCGTGGAGGCCGCCGTGTCGTCCGGCAATGCGGACGAGGCGAGCCGCGTGCTTGATGAGATCGAGCGCGCCTCGGCTCCGACGCCGGTGCCGTGGGTCGGGACGATGCTGCAATATGGCAAGGCGTTCCTCGCTGCGCCGGAAGACGCCGAGCCGTTCTTCCTGCAAGGTCTTGGACTGCAAGGTCCTGGACTGCAAGCTCCTGGGCCGGCCGCGAAGAAATGGCCGTTCCTGCGAGCCCGTTTTCTCCTGGCCTATGGCGGATGGCTGCGCCGCCAGCGCAGATCCGCCAATGCGAGGGCTCCGTTGCGCGAGGCACGCGACATGTTCGATGCGCTCGGCGCTTCGCCCTGGAGCGATCGGGCCCGCGAGGAACTGCGCGCGTCGGGCGAAACCAGCCGCCGGCGAACCGAACAGGTGTGGGACACGCTGACCCCGCAGGAGCTTCACATCGCGCAACTCGCCGCCGAAGGTCTCTCGAACAAGGAGATCGGCGCCAGACTGTATCTGTCCCACAGAACTGTCGGGTACCACCTGCACCGGATCTTTTCGAAGGCCGGAATCACCTCGCGGTCCGGGCTACGCCCCGTTCTCGCAAGCATCAGCCGCCCCGCGGACTGATCGTCGTCCCGTCATCGGACTGGTCATTTGACAGAAGCGGCAGCCCCTCCGCGCGGGCTAGCTGTGCGAGTGCGTCTACCCCCAAGCAAAAGTTGACCATGAAACTGTTCTCCTCACTCGCAATCCTCAGCCTCGGAGCAATCCTCATGACCCAAGCCGCCGATGCGGCCCCAGACGCCGGGACCGACCCCCGGATCGATCCCCAGGTTCGCGCCTTCCTGCGCGAGATCAACAAGGATCCGAGCCCGTTCTGGGAGCTGCCCCAGCCCAAGCCGCAGGACATCCTGACGGAGCTTCAGAACAAGACGCCAGTCGACATGTCGGGGGTGAACACGACCGAGCAGACCATCACCCAGGATGGTCAGTCCGTGAAAATCTACATCATGAAGCCCGAGCACGTGACCGGAAAGCCCGGCGTACTGCTGTTCATTCACGGCGGTGTCTGGATCGTCGGCAATTTCCAGAACCATCAGCGTCTGTTGCGCGACCTGGTGGTCGGCTCCGGCCAGATCGGTGTTTTCGTTGAGTACACGTCCCTGCCGAAGGCGCGCTTCCCCACGCAGCTCGACCAGTCCTATGCGGTGCTGAAATGGGTGGCGAGCCACGCCGAAGAGTTCGGCGCGGACGGTAGCCGGATCGCAGTGGCCGGCAATTCGGTTGGCGGCAACATGACCGCGGCATTGTCGCTGATGGCCAAAGACCGCAGCGGACCCAAGATCAGCTATCAGGTCATGATGATCCCGGCGACCGACGCCAGCGTCGACACCGCATCCTACCACGAATATGGCACGGGACGATTTCTCGCCCGCGCCTTCATGAAATACGGCTGGGATCTGTACGCGCCGGACGCAGCGACGCGCAACAACCCCTACGTCTCGCCGCTGCGCGCCAGCCTGCAGCAATTGAAGGGGCTTCCCCCGGCTCTTGTCATCACCGCAGAGAACGATCCGCTGCGCGACGAAGGCGAGGCTTACGCGCGCAAGCTCAAGGAGGCCGGAGTGTCCGTGATCGCGACCCGCTACAACGGGATGATCCACGACTTCGTCCTGCTGAACGGCATCCAGAGCGACCCCGAGCCCAAGGCCGCGATTCGGCAGATGTCGGCGGAGATCAAGGCACATCTCGCGCCTTGATCTAGCCTTTGAAGAGCAGGCGGCGACACCGTCGCCGCTTGCTACGTTTTGATTGATCCCGAACTTATGATTGCGACGTTCTCGCGCAATGCCCCGGTGACTGAATAAGTCCAGTCGGGTGGCGTCTGCAGCGACTTGCCAAGCCCAGTTTTGCGATTCTAGTCGGCTCACAGTCTCAAGGCCGACATCATGGCATCGGTTGGTACAGCCAGAATCGTCAATCTTGGTACTTTTTTATAGCCAGGCGCAACGCATCTACTCGCTACGACCGTGGATCGGAGCGAGCCCGATCCATCGGGCTTGGCGGGAGTTCCGATCGGTGCAGACAACTCAATCGCCGACACAGAGACAGGAGTTCCACACTGCCTGGCATTTTGTGGAAAGCCGGCGCGTGCGCGCTCCCTCACATTTCCACCGAAGAGACAATGACCAGGAGAAAATCTCATGAAGGCGATCGTTGTAACGGAGCAAGCCKCGGGAACGGCCGGTATGAAGCTGGTGCACCGGCCCGAGCCGCAGGCAGCGATAAACGATGTCGTCGTCCAGGTTCATGCGTCGAGATTCATCCCGACTGAGCTTGCGTGGCCCTCGAGCTGGGCCGATCGCCTTGATCGCGACCGAACGCCATCGATCCCTGGGCACGAGCTGGCCGGAGTGGTCTCTGCCCTTGGATATGGAACGACGGGGCTGTCGGTGGGACAACGGGTGTTCGGCCTCGCGGACTGGTATCGCGACGGCACGCTGGCCGAGTACGTGGCAATCGAGGCGCGCAACCTTGCGCCGCTGCCGGGCGACGTCGACTTTACCGTGGGCGCGAGCCTGCCGATCTCGGGCCTCACCGCGTGGCAAGGGCTGTTCCAGCACGGTCGCCTTCAGGCGGGGCAGAGCGTGCTGGCACACGGGGCGGCAGGCGCAGTCGGGTCCATGGTGACGCAACTCGCACGAGCGGCCGGAGCTTATGTCATCGGCTCCGGACGTGCCGCCGATCGTCAGACAGTGCTCGACCTCGGCGCGAAGGAGTTCGTCGACCTCGACAACGACGCACTGGAGGACATCGGCGAAGTCGATCTGGTGTTCGATGTCATCGGTGGTGAGATCCAGAAGCGGTCCACAGGACTCATTCGAGCCGGGGGAACACTGGTGTCCATCGTCGGGCCGGCGGAGGCGCAGCCTTCCAACGGGCTGGCGATCGACTTCGTCGTCGAGGCTGATCGTGCCCAACTGAGTGAGATCGTCCAGYGGGTGCGGGACGGACGACTGCGGACTAACATCGGCAACGTCTCGACCCTCGACGATGCCGTCGCCGCCTTAAATTCGACCGAGCGACGCAAGGGGAATACGGTTATCCGCGTTCGTCCCTGAGCGACGCACGTCCGTTGATGCGCGCAGCCGGCCGGCTCGTCCAGGTCGGCCGGCTGTTGAGAATGTCCCCGCGGTCACCAGCCGCCCTCTCGGAGCGGCGCGCAAACGTCCGCTTCGGAATGCCCCTCGCGTAGGGGGCATGAACCGTCGCGTCGAATGAGCGAATTCGTCGGAGCGAGGGACTCGCCCTCAAGGTGCAAGTGACCTCCGCGCATCCCTTGATTTTGCACGATTGCCGTGGTATTGGCGCCGCATGATCAAATCGTCGCGCCACTTCAACCGCAACCACATGACCCGCTTCGGCTGGGCCGTGGAAGGAGTCGCGCGCTAGGAATTCGACGACGACATCTTTTCCACCAGGCCCCGCCGGCATCGGACGGGGCCTTTTGTTTGGCCACGCTCCCTGCCGGCACAACAGCAGGAGCATCCGATGCCACCTCAACAGACGAACATCTCATCCGAGATTGAGCGCGATGCCGCGAGGCTTCGCCTCGACCTCTCCATCGTCTTGAGCCTGCTCAGGCGATATTGGTATGCGTTTCAGGAGCGGCGGCCGCGCCCGCAGGTCGCACTGCAGGACCTGAGTGACAGGGAGCTGATGGATATCGGCTTGACGCGTGCCGAGATCGACTACATCACGCCTGAACGCGCTATCGATACGCTGAGAGATCGCGCCACGGATCTATGGAGGCGGGGCGTGATATAGGTGATCGACCGTCGGAAGCGGAGATACGCTTTGCGAACAAGCGGCAGTCAGCACGACTACTTCTTAGGAGTGCACCGCGGGACGAGTTCGGCAACTATCGTGCCATCAACCGGACCGTTCCTCACAGGGAAATGACCGGGCTGCGGCGTTTTCGTCGCATCCCGCTCTGACAGGCGAGGCGCCGGGCGAGTCTCCGCGGCCTGTGCACGCCTAAAGCCGTTTGCCTTGCCACTTTTTCCACGGCAATATGCCCGCAAAACAACCATGAGGACGGGATAAGAAAATGGCGGCTCCCATCAAGTTCGGCGTTGGCCAAAGCGTGCTGCGCAAGGAGGATGACGCGCTCATCCGCGGCAAGGGGCGCTATACCGACGATTATGCGCCGCAGGCCGCGCTTCGCTGCCTGATGCTGCGCTCGCCGCACGCGCATGCCAAGTACACCATCGATGCGAGCCGGGCCCGTACGCTGCCGGGCGTTGCGCTGATCCTCACCGCCGATGACGTCAAAGACCTCGGCAATCTGCCCTGCCTGTTCAATCTTGAGACCGATCCCTTCACCGGCCCGCCTTACCCGATCCTCGCCAAGGACGAGGTGCGCCATGTCGGCGATTCCATCGCCTTCGTGGTCGCCGAGACCATCGACCAGGCGCGCGACGCGATCGAGGCGATCGAGGTCAAATGGAGCCCGCTGCCGGCGGTGACCGGCGTCGTCAACGCCGTCAAGAAGGGCGCGCCGCAGGTCTGGCCGGACAAGGCCGGCAACGTGCTGTTCGACGTCTCGATCGGCGACAAGGCCGCGACCGAGGCTGCCTTTGCCAAAGCGCATGCGGTGGCCGAGATCTCCATCGTCAATCCGCGCGTGGTCGCGAGCTTCATGGAGGCGCGCGCGGCCGTTTGCGAATACGACGCCAAGCGCGATCATCTGACGCTGACGGTCGGCAGCCAGGGCAGCCATCGCCTGCGCGACATCCTCTGCCAGAACGTGCTCAACATCCCCAGCGAAAAGATGCGGGTGATCTGCCCCGACGTCGGCGGCGGGTTCGGCACCAAGCTGTTTCCGTACCGAGAATACGCCTTGATGGCGGTTGCCGCGCGGCAGCTCAAGAAGGCGGTGAAATGGGCGGCCGACCGCACCGAGCATTTCATGGGCGACGCGCAGGGCCGCGACAATGTCACCACCGCTAAGATGGCGCTGGCCGAGGACGGCAAATTCCTCGCGATGGATTGCGACCTGATGGGCGACATGGGCGCGTATCTGTCGACCTTCGGCCCCTACATTCCGCATGGCGGCGCCGGCATGCTGCCGGGCCTCTATGACATCCAGGCCTTCCACTGCCGGGTGCGCACCATCTTCACCAACAGCGTGCCGGTCGATGCCTATCGCGGCGCGGGCCGTCCCGAGGCGGCCTATGTGATCGAGCGTCTGGTGGACGCGTGCGCGCGAAAACTCGACATGACGCCCGACGCCATCCGCCGCAAGAATTTCATTCAGCCGAAGGCGCTGCCGTACAAGACCGCAACGGGCAAGGTCTACGATTCCGGCGACTTCGCCGCGCATCTCAAGCGCGCGATGGAGATCGGCGAGTGGAAGGAGTTTCCCAAGCGCGCCAAGGCGGCCAAGAAGAATGGCCTGATCCGCGGCATTGGCCTTGCGAGCTATGTCGAGATCTGCGGCGTGATGGGCGAGGAGACCGCCAATGTGCGGCTCGATCCCAGCGGCGACGTCACCGTCCTGATCGGCACACAGTCGAGCGGGCAGGGCCACCAGACGGCTTATGCGCAGATCGTCGCCGAGCAGTTCGGCCTGCCGCCGGAGCGCGTGCACGTGCGCCAGGGCGACACCGACGAGATCGCCACGGGGCTCGGCACCGGTGGCTCGGCCTCGATCCCGTCAGGCGGCGTCAGCGTCGAGCGCGCCACGCGTGAGCTCGGGCAAAAGCTGAAGGAGATCGCGGCGCAGGCGCTGGAAGCCAGTGCCGGCGACCTCGAGCTCTCCGAAGGCGTGGTGCGGATTGCCGGCACCGACCGTTCGATGTCGTTCGCCGATCTCGCCAAGCGCGGGAGCGCCGATCCATCGAAGCTTAACGGCAGCGCGACCTTTGCCAGCGCCGACGGCACCTATCCGAACGGCACGCATCTGGCGGAAGTCGAGATCGATCCGGCCACCGGCATCATCAAGATCGTCAACTACGTGATCGTCGACGATTTCGGCAAGACGCTCAATCCGCTGCTTTTGGCGGGCCAGGTGCATGGCGGCGCCATGCAGGGCATCGGCCAGGCGCTGATGGAGCAGGTGGTCTACGGCGCCACTGATGGGCAGCTCATCACCGCGACCTTCATGGACTATGCGCTGCCGCGCGCGGCTGATGGTCCGGACTTCGTGTTCGAGACCAGCAACGTTCCCTGCACGACCAATCCGCTGGGCGTGAAGGGCGCGGGCGAGGCCGGAGCGATCGGCTCCTGTCCGGCCGTCGTCAACGCCATCGTCGACGGGCTCTGGCGCGAATACAAGATCGACCACATCGACATGCCGGCCACCCCGGAGCGGGTGTGGATCGCCATCAACGAGCACCACCGCCGCCACAGCCTTTAATCTCGAACTCGACCAAATAATCCAAAGTGCGACGATCTATCGCCGCGCGTTGGATGGAATGAACTCTGCCAAACGGTGTTGGCCCAATGTGGGGTCAGCACGATCCTGTCTCAGGGAAAGGGATTTTGCGAATGAAGCGAGTGTTGGTTGTTGGCGGCGCGCTGCTGCTCGGCATGGGCGCGGTTTGGGCCCAGCAGGACTCCGTCAAGGAGGTCCAGACCCTCATGAAGGGCAACGGCAAGAACGCCGGCGCGGTCGCGGCGATCGTCAAGGGCGAGAAGCCTTACGACCAGGCCACGGTAGACAGCGCGCTGGCGCAGTTCGCGGATACTGCCAAGAAGCTGCCGAACCTGTTCCCGGCGAGCGCAAAGGGCCAGAAGCCCGAGGGCGACTACAGCGCCTCGCCGAAGATCTGGGAGGACAAGGCCGGCTTCGACGCCAAGATCGCAAGCTTCGCCAAGGTCGTCGGCGAGGCCAAGGGCAAGATCAAGGACCTGGATTCGCTCAAGGCGACTTTTCCCGCGGTCGGCAAGGAATGCGGCGGCTGCCACGAGACCTTTCGTGTGAAGAACAGCTGACGCGGAGCCGGCAAAAAGTGAGGGCGGATGCGCACGGCATCCGCCCTTTTTGCGTTGTGTGCGGGCGCCTCGGTTGACTCGTACGCGTTTTAGGTCGGACGCGCATCTGGGCGGATCGAAGGCGAGTGCAATTGCTCAGCCGGCTCCCGAAGCTTTTCGAGCGGCAGGCTTGCGAGTCTCTTTTTTGAGTAACCACCCCAAAGCCTTGGCTGGGTTCAACCAGCGCACCTCATCGATCTTTTCGGCGAGCGTCAGCGCGTGAACGGTCAGTACCTCAATGTCCTGAGGATCGACGTCAGCCTTTTCCAGCACGTGTATGCACCGGTTGATCGCCGCCAGATCGAGCTGAAGTTGCTCGACATTGGAGTGGTGATGTTTGGCCCCCACGACTTTCCATGGTCTTCTTGCGCGCACTTTCTTCTCCCCATACGCGGGTCACGCCTTCGTGAGTGCTGTTTGTGGCGGCAACACGAAAATGGATGGACGGAATCGGGGATGTTTGCGGGCGGCCCGTCAAAGGTAGGGCCGCGGCGGGGGAGGCTCGGACCATTGCGTTGAGGTGCCTCGGTTGCCGAGGCATCGATTCGTCGAACCACACCAAAGGCAAAATTTGTTGGCGAGGCCTGGCTGATCGCTGTCGGGGCGCCACGTATGAGCTTATCTTCAACCGCAGCCGCTGCGACGTTGACGAGGGCTGTTGGATGCAGGCGTATCCGAGTCCTGCGCTTCGATCGCAGAGTTCCAATACGCGGCGAGAACTGAATCAAAACAGCGAGGCAGGCCATGGTCAAACCGTTCCCGTCGAAGACGCACATCGGCAACCATATGCTGCATCCTGAAACGCTGATGCTGACCTATGGCTATGATCCGCAATTGTCGGAAGGCGCCATCAAGCCGCCGGTGTTCCTGACCTCCACCTTCGTGTTCAAGACGGCCGACGACGGGCAGGACTTCTTCGATTTCGTCGCCGGCCGGCGCGAGCCGCCGGAAGGGATGGGCGCGGGGCTGGTCTATTCGCGCTTCAACCATCCCAACAGCGAAATCGTCGAGGACAGGCTCGCGATCTACGAGCGCACCGAGAGCTGTGCGCTGTTCTCATCCGGCATGGCGGCCATCGCAACCACGATCCTGGCATTCGTCCGTCCCGGTGACGTCATTCTGCATTCCCAGCCGCTCTACGGCGGGACGGAAACCCTGCTGACGAACACGCTTGCGCGTCTGTCGATCGGCGCCGTCAGCTTCGCCGATGGAGTTGATGAAGCGGCGGTCAGCCAGGCCGCGGAGGAGGCCATGCGCAAGGGCCGGGTCTCGATGATTCTGATCGAGACTCCGGCCAACCCGACCAACGGGCTGGTCGACGTCGCGATGATGCGCCGCGTCGCCGAAGCCATCGGAAAGACCCAGGGACACATTCCGATCATCGCCTGCGACAATACGCTGCTCGGTCCGGTGTTTCAGCGGCCGATCGAGCATGGTGCGGACATTTCCCTGTACTCGCTTACGAAATATGTCGGCGGTCATTCGGACCTGATCGCGGGTGCCGCGCTCGGCGCGAAGGCGATCGTGAAAGGCATCAAAGCGCTCCGGGGCGCGATCGGCACCCAGCTCGATCCGCATTCCTGCTGGATGATCAACCGCTCGCTCGAGACGCTGAGCCTGCGCATGGAAAAGGCCGACAGCAACGCGCGCCTCGTGGCGGATTATTTGCGCGATCACCCCAAGGTGGCCAAGGTCCACTATCTCGGCCATCTCGAACAGGCTTCGCCGGCCGGAATGGTGTTCGCGCGGCAATGCCTGGGGGCGGGCTCCACCTTCTCGTTCGACATCGTCGGCGGCAAGGACGCGGCGGTGAGATTTCTCAACGCGCTGCAAATCCTCAAGCTGGCAGTGAGTCTTGGTGGAACGGAGTCGCTTGCGAGCCTGCCTGCAACCATGACCCATTCCGGCGTTCCCGCCGACATCCGCATCAAAATCGGCGTGCTCGATTCCACGATCCGGCTGTCGATCGGAATCGAAAACCCGTCGGACCTGATCGCCGATCTCGCGCAGGCGCTGAACGCGGCTTGAGGGCGTAGCCCCGACATTGCCGAACCCAAGCAACGCAATGAGGTCGGCCATGCCGCCGCTCGCGCGAGCCAAGGTGCCAAGCCGTTGGTCAGGCTGGTATCTCCCGGCAGGTCGAATGGCTCCCGACTTACGCCCCGCGCGAATGGCTCACGATGTCTCGCGGGTCGATATCGCGGCTGGAGGCAACGTAGTCTATCTCGCCGCGCGTCGTGCCGATGTCCATCAACTCCCGGTCACTCAAGCCGGACAACGTGCCGCGCAATCTTTGGCGATCGCGACGTGCCTGAAAGACATCCCAGTACTTCCGGATCAGGCTGCGGACATGCCGGGACGATATGGACGCCCGTTCCGGCCACATTGTACCTTGGATCAGGGTCATTGCGGTGCCTTCGGAGGGTGTTTTTCACCCTGAGAAGGTGCCCGAAGACCGACGCGCGTGCTTGACCGGCAGCTTACATTTTTCCTACCGGCAGCTTATTCTTGCGACGTCCAGCGGGCCAAAAAAGCCCAACCCGGTCGACCCGGAGGGCTCACCCAAGGGATTCGCACCGTGCGCTATCTCTTTGAGGAGTATGCATTCGACGCCGGTCGGCGAGAGCTGCATCGCGGAGCGGATCGGATCTCAGTTACGCCACTGGTGTTCGATCTCCTCGATTACCTGATCCGCAACCGGGAGCGCGTCGTAGGCAAGGATGAACTCATCGATGCCATTTGGCAGGGGCGCTGTGCGTGTCCGATGCTGCGCTGACGACCCGCCTCAACAGTGCGCGATGCGCGATCGGGGATTCTGGCGAAGAGCAGCGGCTGATAAGAACACTGCCACGCAGAGGCTTCCGCTTCGTGGGTCAGGTCCGGGAAGCGCTTGCCGCCGAGGGCGCAGCGGCCGCCGACGGCGGAGCCGAGACGCCGAAACCTGCGCTCTCGCTCCCCGACAAACCCTCGATCGCGGTCCTTCCATTCGCCAACCTGTGCCCGGATCCGGAGCAGGACTATTTTGCCGACGGTATGGTCGAGGACATCATTTCGGGACTGTCGCGTTCGAAGTCTCTTTTCGTCATCGCGCGACATTCGACTCTGGCCTACAAGGGCAGGGCGATCGACGTCAAGCAGATCGGTCAGGAGCTGGGCGTTCGCTACGTGCTCGAAGGCAGTGTGCGCAAGGCCGGCAATCGAGTCCGAATCGCCGGTCAGTTGATCGACGCGGCGACCGGCCTGAATCTCTGGACGGACCGGTTTGACAGTGAGATCGAAGATCTTTTCGACCTGCAGGATCGGCTGACGAGCAGTGTCATCGGCGCAATCTCCCCGCGACTGGAGCGCGCCGAAATCGAGCGCGCCCAACGCAAGCCGACCGACAACCTTCAGGCTTATGACTATTATCTTCGGGCATTTGCCTCGTTCTTCAAATTTACCGAGGAAGCAAGCATCGAGGCTATCGAGCTCGCAAGAACTGCCCGCGAGATCGATCCCGAATTCGCGCGTGCATACGCGCTCGGCGCCCGTTGCTATGTCCTGAGGAATGTTTTCGACTGGATCACTGATGAAGCCCATGAACACAGTGAAGCCGCGCGGCTGGCGAGGCGGGCGGTCGAGCTTGACCCGAACGATCCGTCGGTGCTTGCGATGGCCGGACACGCGCTCTCCCAGGTGGCAGGCGAGGTCGAGGAAGGCGATGCTCTTCTCGTGCGCGCGATCAAGCTGGACCCAAACCTCGTCATCGCACGACATTGGAACGGTTGGAGCCAACTCTGGCTTGGTCGCGGTGACGCCGCAATCGAGCAATTCAACACCGCATTGCGTTTGAACCCGCTTCATCCGCATGGGGGCGCCAATGCCCAGACGGGCTTGGCTTACGCTCATTTTCTTGCTGACCGTCATGATGACGCCTTGGCTTGCGCGGCAGCCGCCATCAGGCTGATACCGATCTTTCCGCCTGCGCAATTCATTCTGGCGGCATGCCATGCGGCGTCAGACCGGATTGGGGAAGCCCGGCGGATTTGCGACCGTGCGATGCAACTATGTCCCAATAAGCGTATCGATGCGTACACACGGCGATACCGCCGACGGGAAGATGTCGAAAAGCTGACGCAAGCGCTCCGGGTTGCCGGCATGCCGGAATGAGCGTGCGCGGCCACCTCGCGGCGTGCGGAATCGAAAAGGCCGGACGCTCCCTCCGGCGCCCGGCCTTCGCGTACGAAGCAGCCTTGAGGTTACTTCGTCACCTGGCCGCGGATCTCGCCGCCCGGATTGGCCGCGGTGTGGATGTTGACGTAGAGCTTGCCGGCGAGCAGATCGGCGGCCTGCGCATCGGTCAGCGTTGCCGAGCCCTCGACCGGGCTGGAGGTCGCGTTCGGGATCGCGACCGCGACGCCAGCGTTCTTGCCGGCCTCGGCCGGCCCGTGGAAGTGGGCGGCTGTTGCCGGGCCGGACAGACCGGAATAGGTGACCTTCCAGGACAGCTTCTTGCTGGCGGCATCATAGTCCAGATCGGCGGTTCCGGTGCCGCTGGTGGTGGTCGCGGGCACCTCGGACTTGCCGTCGAGCGTTGCTTTCAACTTTTCGGCGCCGGCGGGGGCTGCAAAAGCTGCGGCGCCCAGCGCGACCATGGCGATGACGGTCTTGTTCATAACATTCTCCCTGAGACCTCGTTGGCCTGCCAACCTTCCAACATTGGCCGTTTCAGTTTATTCCCGTTTCCGGCCGGGGCGGGCTAAATTCTTCGTGGCTGGAGCCGCGTGGACATCGGTCATAAGTTCGCGGCAAGCAATGAATGGATCTGCATGTTGCAACGAACAATTGTCGTGGCGCTGCTTGCCGCGGTCGCTGCTGCGGGCGTCTATTGGTGGCTCAGCGCGCCGGTGGTGGCGGCCGGTGCCGCTGCCACGCCTGCCCATGTCCCCAATCTCGCCAATGGCGAGGTGATGTTCAACGCCGGCGGATGCGCGTCCTGCCATGCCGTCCCCGACCAGCCCGATCGCACCAGGCTCGGCGGCGGCGTCGCGATCAAGTCGCCGTTCGGAACGTTCTATGCGCCGAACATCTCCTCCGATCCGACCTACGGCATCGGCAAATGGACCGACGCCGATTTCGTCAACGCGGTCATGCACGGGGTCTCGCCGGACGGACAGCATTATTTCCCGGCGTTTCCCTACACGTCCTATCAGCACGCCAGGCGCGAGGACGTGCTCGACCTCTTCGCCTATCTGAAAACGCTGTCGCCCGTCGCAGGCAAGGTGCGTGACCACGACGTGCGCTTTCCGTTCGACATCCGGCGCAACATCGGCATCTGGAAATTCCTGTTTATGGACGGAAAGCCCTTCGTCGCCGACGGCACGAAGTCGCCGCAATGGAATCGCGGCGCCTATCTCGTCAACAGTTTCGGCCATTGCGCCGAATGCCACAGCCCGCGCAATGCGCTCGGCGGCATCATTTCCGGAGAACGCTTTGCCGGCGGCCCCAATCCGGAAGGCGAGGGGTGGGTGCCCAACATCACACAGAAGCGTCTCGGCGAGTGGAGCGCGAAGGATATTGCCTATTTCCTCAAGACCGGCGAATTGCCCGACGGCGACAGCGTCGGCGGCGCGATGACGCGCGTGATCAAGAACACCTCGCAATTGCCGGACGAGGATCTCGCGGCGATGGCGGAGTACATCAAATCGCTGCCGCCGGTCGACGGGCCTCCGCGGCCGAAACGCAAGGAAGGCAGCTAGTCTAGGGTATGTAGCGGAAGTATGCGGCTTTTTGGGGAGGCTCAGGGAAGCCCCGGATTTCAACTAGCCGTGGTGGAGGCTTGCCTTCCATAAGTAGTATCGCAAGATCGTTAAGCACATTTCGTGTTGTGGCGAACGTGTTATGATTTAGTCCGAACAGTTCATCTCCAATTAGACTGACATCAATCGTCCAAAGTCCGGGCAAAACAACTGGCCCGGCATCAGGTACATCTCCTGCGCGCGGGATACCTCCGGCAATACGCTTCGATAGCTGCAAGGCCTTGTCGTTCTTGGATGCGTAAAGTGTAAGCCCCTTAGTGACCTTTGCAACGCCGGAAATGTCTTGAACAAACATGTCTCGGTCCACATCGGGGGCGACCATAATCAACTGCGCGATAGCCGTGGGTGATCGTGTCGCTGCGCTATTTGATAGGGCCTCAACTGCGATCAAGTTCCCCATACTGTGAGCTATCACATCGATGTTGTCATATCCGGCTTTGTAAAGATCGTCGATCACGCGAAGAAAGGCCGTGCGCGAAGCCAACGCGCTTTCTTTGTCATAGAGATAGTCCGCGATATCCCCGCGAGACGGCCATGAGAATAAGACTGTGGTGCCTCTGAACTGAAGATCCCAAGTTATCTGCGCTGCCCGGAAGACGGCGTCGCGGAATTTGGTATTGAAGCCATGGACAAACACGAGAGCCTTCTTCTTTTTCGTTGACGCTAGCGTTCTTATCCATTTCGCTTCGTCTGTTTTCTCGATGCTGCGAATAGTAAAATGCTTCGTTGGGTCAAGTGTGTCTCTTCTCAATTCAAATCCGAAGAGCTTAAGGCTCGGGGGCAATTCTATGTTTCCGATGTGGTGTCCTTCAGGCACCCGGACGCGAACGATCCCGACACTCAGATCAGGGTTGCGCTCGCCTGTGTAGCCGCTGACAGCAGTCCAGCCGTTTAAGCTGTAGACAGGAGGTCCATCGCTTGTGAATGCGGGCTGGGGATGGCCTTCGACATCGGGGGGAGCGTCCGACTGTTTGCGGTTCGTTGCATAGAAAAACTCAACGATACGTGTGTCGATTCTGGAGTCTTGAATTGCGCCGCCTTGGGTATCCGGGTCTATTTTTGTGCCGCCGGGTTTAATCGTTGGCCTGATCGGGGCTGCTATCACATCAAAAGGCGCGCGCCATGGCTCATCATCTGCCAGCGTGACGGGCCTAAACCTCTCGATAGAAATCCATTGAACTGAGTTGGAATCAGTGAGGAACTTCCAGTAACTCTCATACTGTGTATTCTGAATCAAAAAAGTCACGCTATTTGGCTCGCGCTCGCGCTCCGATGCCGATAGGCAGCCTCGTAGCCGGTCCGAAAAGCGAGCGTATCTCCCAACGAAATTTTTGGCAGCTTCCGGCTGAACAATTGCCGGCATTCGCTCTGGGGCCTTCCGCGAAAACGCTTCGCAAATTTGAAGGACGTCTCGCTCGGCGACGATCGGTTGCGCGTAGCTGCTCCCGAAGCTCGTTGCGAAAGCAATTGACCAAACAGCCAAGTATTTTAACCAATGCTGGGGCACGGCACACCCCTCAAAATGAAAATGCAAGAGACCGAGCAGGCGTTCGTCGCGGAGTTTCTCTTCGTCCAGTGGGGGCTCCCGAGCGGCCCCGCTCGGTAGTATGCAGTCGTTGTCGGACTTCGGCTGTTGAGAGTTGGGAAGGTCGGGCCTCATTGCCGCGCTCCAGCAAAGGTGTTGCAGCTCTTCACCAATCCAGTTGTGTAACCGACATCGAACCAATGATGGCGCTGCGCGGCGCTGCCATGAGTGAACGAGTCAGGCACTACGTACCCCAAGGCACTCTTCTGCAGGGTGTCATTGCCCAGTGCTTCTGTCGTTCGAATTGCCGCTGCTATGTCGCTCGCGTTGATCTTCGCTTTCTCTTTAATTTTACGCGCCCAAATGCCGGCGAGACAATCGGCCTGCAACTCGAGAAGAACTTGTAACCGGTTTCTCTCCGCCTCCGTTTCCATGCTCTCTTGGAGCTGGCGCACTTTTGGCATAATTCCCAGCAAGTTCTGAACGTGATGTCCGATTTCGTGGGCTATCACATAGGCCTGAGGAAGTTGACAGTCGGCGCCGCTCGAATCGCAGGCATGAAGTTCAGTCTGCATCTCTTGGAAGAACGATAGGTCGAGGTAGACCTTCTGATCATCAGGACAATAGAATGGTCCCATGATTTTCTCGGCTAATCCGCAGGCTGCGTAGGTGGCGCTTGTGTACAGAACGAGACGGGGTGGCCGATAAGTTAGGCGATCGGATGCGAAGATTGCCTGCCAGACCTCCTCCGTGCTGCCCAGAACTCGCGAAACGAAGAGATACATCTTGTCGCGCGGTGCACCGGTCTGGTCGCCCGACTTCGCTGGAAGCTCAGCATAAAGCCACTCGGCTTGCGCGTCATCGCTACTCGTTGTTGCCGTGAATCCTTCACCGAATAGGCGAGCCCGCATGAAGCTGCCAACCTCGATCTCTTCAGTTTGAGCCACGCCATGACGTTGGAGCGGCTGGACGGTTATTGGCTCGTGATAGCCGACCGTCATTTCCGTCGGAGGAGTAAATACAACTGAACCCGGACCAATCTTGTCGACTTGGTTACGGAGGATGGCAGCGGGGTCTATCGGTGCTGGGCGAACTGCCCAGGCTAAGCCGCCTGTGCAAAGCGCCCAGACAGCAACAGCTATCGAAACAAGCGGTCCTTTGGGCATTGCCGGCCCCCGGCGCTCACGATCCGTGCGAAAAGAGCATTCCAGGGTTGTATGTTCAATGAAATGTTTCACACTTTGCGCGCGGCATAAGTGCACGCGGTCGGGCGCCGAATTGTTCCTCCGCGGACCTAAGCGCGTGGGCTACGATGCAAAGGCCCCAACCGCTTGGAGACTATCCGTTTTTTGACCGGACATTGGCGCGATGTCGACGCGGCCGTCATCGATGAAGCGCGTTGAGCCTTGCCAGCGCAAGAGGGTGTCAGCGCTGGATGATGTGCGCGATGGTTAAAATCCGAAGAACTCACTTTGAGCACAATTGGTCCGCTGCGCTGTCTCGGAAGCGGACTTTCCATCCGGCCCTCTGTGAGTGCAAACCCTAGCTTGCGCCAAACGCCTTGAAGGTGATGATGGTGAGGGTGTCCTGGATGCCCGGCAGCACCTGCACCTTCTCGTTGATGAAGTGGCCGATGTCGGTGTCCTTGTCGACGTAGAACTTCACCAGCAAATCGTAATGGCCGGCCGTGGAGTAGATCTCGGAGGCGATCTCGGCTTCGGCAAGCGCGTTGGCGACCGTGTAGGACTGGCCGAGCTTGCATTTGATCTGGACGAAAAAAGGAACCATTGCAGTCACTCCGAAGCATATCTGGCGGCTAATAGGCCAAAACCGGCCGGATTTAGCAAGCGAACTTGCGGGCGACCGGGGTGCGCGCTAGGACGGGGCGATGGCCTCAAAAACGCGGAAAATCGCCCCATGACGACGCCTGTGGCGCTCACCATCGCCGGCTCCGATTCGAGCGGCGGCGCCGGCATCCAGGCCGACCTGAAGACCTTTACCGCGTTCGGCGTCTATGGCGCCTCCGCCATCACGGCGCTGACGGCGCAGAACACAAAAGGCGTCACCGGCATCCACGCGGTGCCCGCCGACTTCGTCACCGCGCAGATCGATGCCGTGTTTTCCGATCTCGAGGTCGGCGCGGTGAAGATCGGCATGGTGGCGCAGGCCGCCAGCATCGATGCGATCGCAGCGGCGCTGTCGCGCTGGATGCCGGGGCATATCGTGCTCGATCCCGTGATGGTCGCAACCTCGGGCGATCGCCTGCTCGCCGCGGAGGCGGTGGAAGCACTGCGCAAGAAACTGATGCCGCTGGCGTCGGTGATCACGCCGAACCTGCCTGAGGCTGCGGCTCTGCTCGACGAGCCCGTCGCTGCAAGCGAGGCCGAGATCGAGAGCCAGGGGCGCCGGCTGCTGGCGCTGGGCTGCCGCGCGGTCCTGATCAAGGGCGGGCACGGCGAGGGCGCCGAAAGCATCGACTATCTCGTCGATGCCGAGAGCACGATCGCGCTTGCGGCGCCGCGGGTCGCCACCCGCAACACCCACGGTACGGGGTGCTCGCTGTCCTCGGCCGTCGCGTCCGGGCTTGCCAGGGGTGAGGATCTGGAGCGCGCCGTGCGGAACGCCAAGGCCTGGATCAGCGCAGCGATCGCGGCCGCCGACCGCTTCAGCGTCGGCCACGGCCACGGGCCGATCCATCATTTCCACAAATTTTACTGATCCGGGCCGCGAGCGCACCGCCCGCGGCGCGCGCGACCGCTGCCGTTAACCTGTTCGGCCATCGGTTCCGGGGTCTTGCGGAGGCGGCTACGGCGTCATGTCGCCTGATTGTCGCATGCGACTGATATTCGCGGGGAGGGCGAGGCAAGGTCTGATTCGTATCTGAGGGTGCCTCAAGGGTTCAATCTGTCATCCCCCTGTCACGGGACATTGGTTACAGGCTGGCGCATGGGAAGTTACGATGTGAGTGACGAGAGCCCTGAAAGGCGCTTTCGCACGTTGTTCATCTCCGACGTTCATCTCGGAGCCCGCGGTTCTCAAGCCGACCTGTTGCTCGACTTCCTGCGCTACCACGATGCCGACACGATCTATCTCGTCGGAGACATCGTCGACGGCTGGGCGCTGAAATCGAGCTGGCACTGGCCGCAGTCGCATAACGACCTGGTCCAGAAGCTGCTGCGCAAGGCGCGCAAGGGCGCCAAGGTCATCTACATTCCCGGCAATCACGACGAATTCCTGCGCAACTATTACGGCACGCATTTCGGCGGCATCGACGTCGTCGAGAACACCGTCCACACCGGCGTGGACGGCAAGCGCTACCTCGTCATCCACGGCGACATCTTCGATCTCGTGGTGCAGAACGCGCGCTGGCTCGCCCATCTCGGCGACAAGGCCTACGACTTCGCGATCCAGATGAATCGCTTCGTCAACTTCTTCCGGCGCATGTTCAAGGTGCCCTATTGGTCGCTGTCGCAATGGGCCAAGCAGAAGGTCAAGAACGCCGTCAACTATATCGGCGCGTTCGAGCAGGCGCTCGCCGCCGAAGCGCGGCGTCACGACGCCGACGGCGTGATCTGCGGCCACATCCACTATGCCGTGATCCGCGACGAGGCCGGCATCCGCTACATGAACTGCGGCGACTGGGTTGAGAGCTGCACGGCGCTGGTCGAGCATGACGACGGTCATTTCGAGATCATCACCTGGGCGGATCAGGCGCGGAAGCCGGCACCGGTCCCGCAGGTCGCAGCAAGGGCCGCTTGATGCGCATCCTGGTCGCGACCGACGCCTGGCACCCGCAAGTCAACGGTGTGGTTCGGACGCTGACCAAGCTCGCAGACGCAGCCAAGGGGTTCGGCGTCGAGTTCACGTTCCTGACGCCGCAATCGTTCCGCACCTTCGCAATGCCGAGCTACCGCGACGTGCGGCTCGCCATGCCGCGGCCGGCGCGAATCGCGAAGCTGATCGAGGAGGCGCGCCCCGACAGCATCCACATCGCGACGGAGGGGCCGATCGGCCTGATGGTCCGCCGCTACTGCCGCCAGCGCAAGCTGCCGTTCACGTCCAGCTTCCACACCCGCTTTCCCGAATATGTCCGCGCCCGCGTGCCGGTTCCGGAATCCCTGATCTGGCGGGCGCTGCGCCGATTTCACGCGCCCAGCCGCGCCGTGATGGCGGCGACGCCTGCGCTCGCCCGCGAGCTTGGTGAACGTGACTTCGACAACGTCGTGCTGTGGCCGCGCGGCGTCGACACCAGCCTGTTCCACCCCCGTGGGATCGACCTCTGCCTGCCGGCGCCGGTGTTTCTCTCGGTCGGCCGRATCGCGGTGGAGAAGAATCTCGAGGCGTTTCTCGATCTCGATCTGCCCGGCACCAAGGTGATCGTCGGCGACGGCCCGGCGCGGGTCGCGCTGGAAGAAGCCTATCCGGATGCGATCTTCCTGGGCGAGAAGCACGGCGAGGCGCCGCCGGCAATCTATGCTGCGGCCGACGTGTTCGTGTTCCCCAGCAAGACCGACACGTTCGGCCTGGTCCTGCTGGAAGCGCTCGCCAGCGGCCTGCCGGTCGCGGCCTTCCCGGTGAAGGGCCCTCGCGACGTGATCGGCGATGCACCGGTCGGCGCCCTCGATCATGATCTGCGCAACGCCTGCTTCGCGGCGCTCGACGTGTCCCGGCAGGACTGCGTCGAATTCGCCGCCAATTACACCTGGGAGGCCTCGGCGAGGGCGTTTGTGGACAGCATCAAGGCGGTTGGCGCGGTGCTTCCTGGCAGGAATGGGGCGGAGCCGGTTAGTTTCGTAGCCTGAAAACCAAGGTTCATCGCGCGCAGGTGTCTTGCCCCGCGCCTCGTCCGGCGCGATAACATCAGGCATGACCGAACATCTCCTCCCAATCGGCCCTGCCGATATCGAAGCAGCAGCACGCGTGATCGCGCCCTTCGCCATCCGCACCCCGCTGTTGTCCTTTCCCGTGCTCAACGAGCGCGTCGGCGCAAAGGTCTTCCTGAAGCCGGAGATGCTCCAGCGCACCGGCTCCTTCAAGTTCCGCGGCGCCTTCAACAAGGTCGCCTCGATCCCGCAGGACAAGCGCGCCGGCGGCGTCGTCGCGTTCTCGTCCGGCAACCACGCCCAGGGCGTCGCGGCGGCTGCAAAGATCCTCGACATGCATGCGACCATCGTGATGCCCGCGGATGCGCCGCTGTCGAAGCGCGAGCGCACCAAATCCTATGGCGCCGAGGTCGTGCTGTATGATCGCGACCGCGACGACCGCGAGGCGATCTCGCGCGGCATCGCCGAGAAGCGCGGCGCGACATTGGTCAGGCCCTATGACGATCCGTTCGTGATCGCGGGGCAGGGCACCGCAGGTCGTGAGATCGCCGAGGACATGGCTGCGCTCGCCCTCAGTCCCGACATCGTGGTGGCACCGGCCTCCGGCGGCGGCCTGATCGCGGGCGTCGCCACGGCCGTCAAGGCGCGCTATCCGCTCGCCGAGATCGTGGTGGCCGAGCCCGAGGMGTTCGACGATCACGGCATTTCGCTGACCGCCGGCCACCGCGAGCCGCATGGGCCTGCGGGCCGCACCATCTGCGATGCGCTGATGGCCCTGATCCCCGGCGAGATGACCTTTGCGATCAACAGCAAGCTCTTGGCGCGCGGCGTGACTGCATCTGACAAGGAAGTCGGCGCGGCGGTGGCGTTTGCCTATCGCGAGCTGAAGCTCGTGGTCGAGCCGGGAGGTGCGGTGGGCCTTGCCGCGTTGCTGGCGGGACGTCTCGACGTCGCCGGGAAGATCGTCGTCATCGTGCTCTCCGGCGGCAATGTCGATGCGGATCTGTTTGCCGAGCTGGTGGCCTGATCTTCTGAGATTTTGACACGACGAAGGAGCAGGGCGTTGCCGCTCTGCCCCTTCTTCGTTTCGCTTGTGGCGATCAGTGCATGAAGCCGCCGCGGCGATTGTTGCCGCCATTATTCGTGCTCGGCGCCTGGTTCATCGACTGGCGGAAGTTGTTGCCGCCGTTGTTGACCATACGGTTGGTCGTATTTAATTGCGGGCGGTTGTTCTGCTGGTTGTTCTGGACCTGCACTTTGTTCACCGGGTTGTTGTTGAGCTTCACGCCGTTGTTGACGCGGATCGGGTTGTTCTGCGTCTGAACGACGGGCTTCGTATCGACAGTCGAGCCACCCTTGCCGACATTCACCGGCATACTCACGATCTTGCCAGGCGTGCCGTTGGTCGTGCCGTTGGCAGTGCCGGTATTGTTGCTGCGGCCGTTCTGCGTATTGTTGGTCGCGGGCAGGGTGACGATCTTGCCAATGCCGCCATTGTTGGTCGCGTTGGTCGGCGCAGGCAGGGTGACGATCTTGCCCGGGGTCTGCGACGGCGTGCCGTTCGGCTGGTTCGGCTGATTGTTGCCGGCCGGCAGGTTGACGATCTGGCCGCCATTGCCGAGCTTGCCGATGACGTTGCTGTCGATCGGCTTCTGCACGACCGGCAGATTGCCATTCATCTGCCCACCGCCATTGCCCTGCTGCATCAGCGGCATGTATTTGGGCTGGCCGAGATTGCCGACCTTGAACGTCGGAGCAATGTTCTGCGGCGCCAGGAACTTGGTCGCCTGCATCAGGGGGATCAGCTTCGGCTGGGTCTGGAGCTTCAGCGCGGATTGCGCATAGGGGCTGTTGCCGTAGCTGTCATAGAAGCTCTTGTAGCCGAGCGGGGAGTTCGCGAGCACCGCCTTGTGCCAGGCCTGCGTGATCAGCAGGTTCGAGAGCAGCCAGCGGATGTGGTCGCACAGCGGGTCATGCGGGTACATCTGGATGAACTCCTGATAGTACTCCGGCCGTCCCTCGGACACGACGTAGTCATAGGCCTGGCGCGTCGAACGGCCCGGCAGGTTGGAGGCCATCTCCACGACAGGCGCATTCACCGGGGCGCGGGTGGCGGCAACAGCGGTGTCGCCGAAGAAGGTGAAGTCCGAGGTCAGCGACGAGCTTTCCCACGGGATCTGCGCGCCGCTGGTGGTCTGGTTCACTTCCAGACGCACGCGCTTGAACAGCTGCTCGATCGGCACGTTGGGTTCGCGCGCGACGTTGAGGAAGGCCTGAGTGTAGGGGCTGTGGCCGTTGGTGCCGTCCTGTGCTTCCGCACCCGGCGCGGTCGAGTAGCCCACGATCGAGCCGTTCGGCGCATCGACGATGGCGAGGCCGCGGCCGGCGTCGTTGACATCAGGGAACGGATTGTTGCGGCAGGCATCGAGGATGACGATGCGCATGCGGCTCGGGATCGTCTCCAGCGTCGACATCACGTCGACGAGGCGCACCGAGTTGCTCACGAGCTCGGTGGGGTTCGAAACTTTCGCATCGACGGGGACGAGATAGTTCTCGCCGGCGAGCTGCACGCCGTGACCGGCGTAGTAGACCATGGCGACAGTGTTCGGACCCCGCGCGGAAACCTTGGCGGAAAAGTCCTGGACGACGCGGAGCATGTCGTTCTGGGTCAGGTCGGTCGCGGCAACCACCTCGAAGCCGGCGGAGTTCAGGAACTGCGCCATCGACTCTGCGTCATTGTCGGGGTTTTGGAGCTGCGGCGCGTTCTTGTAGTTGGAATTGCCGATCACCAGCGCCACGCGCTGTTCCGGGCCTTGCAGCGCGGTCGGGGCAGGCTGGACCGGGGCGACCTGCGCGGAACCAGGGCCGCAGGCAAAGCCGAACAGGCTTCCCACGAGGCTAGCCGTCATCAGGAAAGGCTTTAGGCGGAACATGGCGTGCTCCTTTGGCACTCATCTCGATGCGAGATTGGTTGCGAGGAAGCTTGGCCGCGTTCGAGCCCGTGGTCCGTGATCGCAATCACCATGATGAGCTGCGTGATCTGAATCACGCTTGGAACCTGCTATGGTGAACGGCCGATGACCGGCCGCGCCGGTTCGGCCCGCGAAAGACCCGCTCTACGATTTCGATCCCGATCCGGTGCGCGTGATGGCGCCGGTCGACGATCCCGATTGCGTCCCCGACGTGCAGCGCGCGGTGCTGGCGGAGATCGAACGCGCGGCCGGCGGCGCCGTCAGCCCCGGCAAGCTCTCGCGCTCGGAATTCTATCGCGCGGCGTCGGCGGGGTTCGGTGTCGTGCAGGTCGGCGACAGCAGGGGCTATGGCTGCTTCCTGATCCGCAAGGGCGTGATCTATAGAGCCCCTTCCGATGGGATCGGAACGGGGCTCCAGATTCTTGTTTGACGCGTTTTCTTGACGCGAACCGGTATCCACTTCTTCGCTTGAAAACGCGCTAGCCGCGACCGATGAGATGGATCGCCGAACGCCAGGCGTGCTGCGACAACGCCTCGAGGTTGCGAACCGCCTCGACGCGAAGGAGGGCAGAGTCTGCGGTCAGTGTTCCATTGGCCACCGCACCAAGCGTCGCGCTGCGGTGGATGCGCAGCATTTCACGGAGTTGTGTCGTACAACGCTCGAACTCGGCGATGGCCTCGTCGGGCGGGTCGGCGCGGGGACCAGCCAAGATGTCGCCGGCATGCGAGGCGGGCGCGAAGTGCGTCGATCCGCGGGGCGGCGCCGCGACGCCGCGCGCAATCGCGGCGGCGCTCCGCATGACCTCGGCACATAGCTCTCCGGCGCGGATGTCCTCCGGCCCGCCTGCCACCGAGCCGAAATTGTTTCCTCCACTTGCGAGGTCCGTCAGTCGAGATGCGTGGTCGAGTGCGTGCAGCGTGCTCGTGAGACGCCGTTGCTCGTCGTCGGTGTCGGGTGGCCCGGCCACATCCGACAGGAATATTTGCGCCTGGCTCACGGCATCGGCCGCTTCCTGCACGGAGACGGTGTCCTTTCCCAGCCGTATCGGTGCAGCGCGGGCCGCCAGTTTCGCCTCGACCGAACTGCACACCGTCAAGAGCACGCGCGCGATCGTGCGCCGTACCGCCTCGACGGCCACGATCGGGGTCTCAAGCGCCGAAGGATCGAGACATCGCGTCAGCGGCGAGCCGCGCTCGGGCAGGATCCGTTCGACCAGCCGCGTAAACGGGTTGATCAGCGGGAGCAGGACCGCGACGCCGACGACGTTGAAGGCTGTGTGGTACCCGGCCAGCAGCGTGACGCCGTCGATCGTGTCCGAGGCGCGCAGCAGCAAGGGCGTTACGACGGGAAAAGCTACCAGCGCGATGAGCGCGGCGATCAGCTTGAAAAGAACGTAGGCGATGGCCAACCGCTTCGCGGTGGCGCTCGCGCCGATCGCGGCGAGCGCGGAACTCGTCGCCGTTCCGATGTTCTGGCCGATGATCAACGCGCAGGCCTGGTCCAACCCGATTGCGCCTGCGAAATAGCCGGACAAGGTCACTGCGATGGCGGCCGTCGACGATTGCATCAGCGCGGTCATGACCAATCCGATCACCACCAGCGCCAGCACGCCGAGCAGGCCCGACCACCATGACGTCCCGGGACTGCCGAGGACCGCGGGCAGGTCCGCCGGGTGCAAACGTTCCGCCAGCCCGCCCATGCCCTGCTGCAGGGTCGTCAGCCCGAACAGCACGAGTCCAAATCCCGCGAGCGCGGCACCGGCGCCGGAAACTCGCCCTCGGCCGAGAAGCTTGGTCAACGCGCCGACGAAGATCATCGGCAACGCCGCGGCCGTTAGCGAGACACGGACGCCGATCAGCGCGACCAGCCAGCCGGTCCCCGTGGTGCCGATATTCGCGCCGAAGACCAGGCTCAACCCTTGCTGGAACGTCAGCTGGCCGGCGCTGACAAGACCGATCGTCGTCATCGTCGTTGCGCTGGAGGACTGCACCAGCAGCGTGACGATGGCTCCCCAAAATGAGCCAAGCAGCGGCGTCGATGCCGCCTTGCCGAGCACCCCGCGCAGCGCGGAGCCGGCCAGCGTCTTCAGGCCCTCCGTCATCACGGTCATGCCGAGCAGGAAGAGACCTACCCCGCCGAGCGTCGAGATCGCCGTGGACATGCATGCTCCTCGCGACAATGCACCACGAATAGCGAAGCAGACAGTACAGCAACAAAGCCCCGATGGGTCGGATCAATCGTTACGCGATCGTCTGCCATCACCCCACTCGGGAGGGGCATCGTCAGCCGCGGGAGGTCATCAGATCGGAAGGCCAGCCGATCCGGACGAGAAGGCCGTCAGGTCCGTTGATGCCGACCTCATACATCCCCCATTCGCGGTGGCGCAGCACGCCGCCCGGCCGGATGATCAGATCGTCCACGCGTGCGGCAATGGCCTCGACGTCGGGCGTGTGAATGAAGACGCCGAAGGGATTGTGCTCGGGCACGCGCCACGGGCCATCGCCGGCTTGCGTGAGATGCACCTCGCAGCCCCACCCCCTCATGATCACGTAGCCGGCGTCACCGCCCGCGCGCGTGAAGCCAAGACGCTCCCAGAACGGTATAGCAGCGGCAACATCGTTGCTCGGAATGATGGCGAAGGCGCCGACGGGCGGGGTTTGAGGCACTCGCTCGCTCCGGAATAAGCGGTTGTCCGCGCAGCTCTCATGCTGCTTTTTCCAGCTTATCGGGAGAGCACGGTGAATCGAAGCGGCGAAAAGTCCCGCACTCGAATTTGAGTGGCCTGTCAGCTCCCGACTGTCTATGGTCGGTTCATGTCTCGCCTTATGTGTCTATTCGTTGCTGTCATCCTGTCTCTGCTGCCGGCCGCCGCGCCCGCTGAGCCCGTTCAAAAGCGTCCTAAGCAGGCTTGGCATGGCTACGGCTTCCTGCCGGGCTATCGCCAGCCGCTGAGCAACAGCATTCCGCTCTACAAGCAGAAGGAGGCGATGCGCCGCATGTCGCGGAGCGATCGCCGCCATTGGTATATCGACCCGGTTCCCCAATATTACGGCTGGGACGGCGAATGGCGCTATTTCGGCCGGCCCGGCTTCGGCGGCGGCCGCTACAATGGCGGCAGCTTCGGGCCGTGCTGGACGCGGACCCCGATCGGCGCGGTCTGGAACTGCGGGTGAGCGGCCTCACATCGATTCGCGGAACGCTTCGCGCGACAGATTTCAAATCGTAACCGAATCCGGTTCGGCTGAAACCAAGCCGTCTTTCCGGTGTCCTAGCTCTTGTCCGGACCTTGCGGGTTCGGATGGAGTTATTGGCATGAATGATCGGTTCAAGGACAAAGTCGTCATCGTTACGGGCGCCGGCAGCGGCATCGGCGCCGCAGCCGCAAGGCGCCTTCACGGCGAAGGCGCCATTGTCGTGCTCAACGGACGGCGCGAGTTCAAATTGGCCGAAGTCGGTGCAGAGCTAGGCACCGATCGCTGCATGATCCGATCCGGCGACGTCTCGATCGCCGAAGACGTCGAGAGTCTGGGTCGCCAACGTGGTGCAGCGCTTCGGGAGGATCGACATCCTCGTCAACTGATCGGTTTCCTGGGCTCGCCGATCCAGCTGTGGCGAGACGTCTTCGCGGTCAATGTCGACGGTGTCCTCTACATGACGCGTGCGGCGCTTCCGCACCTGATCGAAAGCGGCGGCTCGATCGTCAACGTGTCGTCTCTCAGCGGGCTTGGCGGTGACCGGGGCGTGAGCTTCTACAACGCCACGAAGGGTGCCGTCAGCAATCTTACACGCAGCCTGGCGCTCGAATTTGGCCCGAGAGGCGTGCGCATCAATGCGGTGTGCCCATCATTGACCCTCACCGACCTGACGAGGCCGATCATGGAGCAATATCCGGAATTGTTCGTGAAGCTGGTGGAACGTATCCCCCTGGGGCGCGGAGCCCGGTCCGAGGAAGTCGCGAGCGTCATCGCATTTCTCGCAAGCGACGACGCCAGCTTCGTGAATGGGGTGAACCTTCCAGTCGACGGCGGCGTCGACGCATCAACCGGGCAGGCCCCCTTCGCGTAGCGCGGCTAGGTTTGCGAGAGCACCCGTGCAGCAGCCTGGGTCCCGGCTCTGCGCCGCAACTGCCCACGCGTTGCAGCTTGTCCGGAACACGAGAGAGGGTGCGGTGATTCACCTTGCTCCGTCATTGCGAGCGCAGCGAAGCAATCCAGAATCTCTCCGCGGAAAGACTCTGGATTGCTTCGCTGCGCTCGCAATGACGATTTGGAGAGCGCGCGCCCCTTACGAGAAGAACGCGATCTTCTCGGCCTGGGTCATGCGGCGGATTGGCGCCATGGGGTCGTTGGCCGCCGCGCGGGGCTTTTGCAGGATGCCGCTGGCGAGGATGGTGGCCCCGAGCGAGGGCTCGGGCAAGGAGGCAGACAAGGGCGAGGGCATCGGAAGCGTCGCGGTCGGCGCCGCACCGAATGTCGCCGCGGCCGCCATGGCCGGGGCCGGCTGCTCCATCACTTCGGCGGCGGCCTCCGCAATGGCGTCGGTGAGGCGCGCAAGCGAGTCCATCGCGATCGGCGCGTCTTCGGCGGGCTCCTCCGCGGCGGTGGCTGCCGGCTCGGCTGCGACCGGCTCGGGAAGCTCTGCGGCAATGGGCGCTGCGACCTCCGCAGCCATCGGCTCCGGAATGGCCGCTTCCAGCTCGACCGGTTCGGTGATCTCGTCGAACTCCGGATCGGGTGCGGCCATTTCCAGCGCGATGGCATCGAGTATGGCTTCGTCCTCGGCTTCCGCGGCGGCGTCGAGCGAGACCCCGTCAGTCACCTCAGTGAAAGCGGCGGCCTCTGCGACCTCCGCTTCGGGGCCGACGTGATTGCCGGCGATGAACTCCGGCTCGATGGCGACGTCGATCGCGTCCTCGCCAACGGCGCGTGCTTCGGCGGCGCCGGCCGCTTCGACCGCTGCCTCGGGCGCGGGAGTCGCAGCGATGTCCTGCGGCGCCTCCGTAAGAGCCACGGGTGCTTCGGTGGCCATCGCGGCAGGCGCAGCCTCTGCGACGGGCGCTTCCTGCACCGGCGCAGGTGCGGAATGCGCCGCCGCTTGCGGCGCTGTGTCGCCGTCACCATCGAGCTGCTCGACCCGATCCCTGAGCAGATCGAATGCGGCCTTGAGCTCGACGCGGGGGTCGACGGTCGATAGCTGCCCGCAAGCGGCCTCGATGGAGGCGAGCTGCGAATCAATGAGATCGCAGATTCGCCCGTCGGCGCCGATCTCGCGCCAGCGCCAGGAGATCTCCTTGATGATGCGCACGCCGCGCGGAATCGGCGCGAGGCTGGCATCGATCGCCGCGGGATCGAAGGCGGCGATCGCGATGGTCTCGGCTTCGCGGATGGCGCGGCGGATCTCGACCAGCGCATCGGGCAGGCGATCCTCGACGACCGGTTGTCGCTGTGCCGCAAGGGTTTCTTCGATTTTCGCGACCGCATCGAGCACCATGCGGGTATCCGCATTGCGGTTGCGCTTGGCGTATTCGCCGAGGAACCAGCGGCCGCGCGCGGTCTCCATAAAGGCTTCGCGGATCGCGTCGTAATCCTGCTCGTTCGGCTCGGCCGCACGGGCAGACATAGGCGAGAGGGCGAATGCTTCGTTGGCCATGACAATCTCGTCGCGCAAATCACTACGCGTTACTGTAACGATCACCACGATATCGACCGAATCGCAATTGGTTTGATGGCAGGCGAATCACAAATCCCCGCGCAAGCTGCCGTGAAGCGGCGATTCGCCGTGAGTCTCGCGCTGTTCTATTCGGCGGTCTTCGCGGTGTCGGGCACGCATCTGCCGTTCTTTCCGCTCTGGCTGAAGGCGATCGGCATCGACGCAAGCTGGATCGGCCTCATCAACGCGCTGCCGGCGATCACGCGCTTCACCACGCTGCCGCAGATCACCGCCCTTGCCGAAAGGCGACATGCCATTCGCGCCGGCATGATGGTGTCGGTGCTGGCAACCGCGATCGGGTTCACGGCGGTCGGCCTGCAGCAGCAGCCGCTGGCGCTGTTCCTGATCTATGCGCTGACCTGCATGATGTGGACGCCGACGACCCCGCTGACCGATGCCTATGCGCTGCGCGGCGTCGCCCGCTACGGGCTCGATTACGGACCGTTGCGACTGTGGGGTTCGGCGGCCTTCGCCGCGGGCTCGCTCGCCTGCGGCTTTCTCGTCGACCACATCGCGGCGCGCGATCTGATCTGGATCATCGTCGCGTGGGCCGTCGTTGCGGTCGCCGCCAGCCTGCTGCTGCAGCCRCTCGACGATGTCAGGCGGAGGACGACGGAGACGCATGCCGGCAAGGCCTTGCTGCGCGATGGCGGCTTCTGGGCCGTCATCGCGTCGGCCGCCCTGATCCAGGGCAGCCACGTCGCCTACTACACGTTCTCGGCCATCAACTGGCAGCTCCACGGCTTCGGCGGACTGACGATCGCGGGCCTCTGGACGCTGGGTGTGATCGCCGAGATCGTCGTCTTCGCGCTGTCGCCGCGGTTCTCGCTGTATCCGTCCACGCTGATCACGATCGGCGGCGTGAGCGCCGTGGTGCGCTGGATCGTCACCGCGCAGGAGCCGCCGCTGGCGCTGCTCGTGATCGTGCAGCTCGGCCACGGCCTCACCTTCGGCATGACCATCGTCGGCACCATGAATCTGCTGGTGCAGCGCGTGCCATCGCATCAGATCGCGCGGGGGCAGGGCTATTACGCCGCGTGCAACGGCCTGCTGGGTGCGACGACTTCGATGGCGTCAGGTGCGATCTACGCCCGCATCGGCGACAGCCTGTATTACGTGATGGCCGCGATGGCCGCAGCCGGCGCGCTGGTGATCTGGTCGGCGCGGCATCGCCTCAAGGCTCATCCCCAGAGCGAGGAGGCGGGCGGATAAACCAGACTGTCGTCGTAGCGCAGCCCGTGCTCGCGGTCGCGCGCGAGCAGTAGCGGGCCGTCGAGATCGACGAAGCGCGCCTGCGGCGTTACCAGCATTGCGGGGGCGATCGACAGCGAGGTCGCGACCATGCAGCCGATCATGATCTCGAAGCCGAGCGCCTGCGCCGCATCAGCCATCGCGAGCGCCTCGGTGAGCCCGCCGGTCTTGTCGAGCTTGATGTTCACGGCGTCGTAGCGCTCGCGGAGCGGCGCCAGCGATTTGCGGTCATGCACGCTCTCGTCGGCGCAAACCGCGAGCGGCCGCTTGATCCGCGCCAGCGCGCCATCCCTCCCGGCCGGCAGCGGCTGCTCGACCAGGGTGACGCCGACGGCGTCGCAGGCGGCGAGATTCTGCTCCAGATTGGCCTCGGTCCAGGCCTCGTTGGCATCCACGATCAGCTCGGATTCGGGGGCGGCCTTGCGAACCGCCGCGATCCGCTCCGGATCGCCGTCGCCGCCGAGCTTGATCTTGAGCAGGGGCCGGTGCGCCGCCTTGGCGGTCGCCGCCGCCATCGCCTCGGGGGTGCCCAACGAAATCGTGAAGGCGGTGGTGCGCTCGCCCGGCACCGGGCGGTCCAGCAGGTTCCAGGCCCGCAGGCCGGTCGCCTTGGCCTCGAGGTCGATCAGGGCGCAATCCAGCGCGTTGCGGGCCGCTCCGGGCGGCATGGCGGCTTGCAGGGCCTCCCGCGAGAGGCCGCCCGCGAGGGCCGCCTGCATGGCCTCGATGGCGGCAAGGGTTGCCTCGGGGGTCTCGCCATAGCGGGGATAGGGGACGCATTCGCCGCGGCCGGTGAGGCCGTTGCGGCTCACTTCGGCCACGACGGTCACGGCCTCGGTCTTGGCGCCCCGGCTGATGGTGAAACTGCCGGCGATGGGAAATCGCTCGATTCGCGCCGCGAGGATCGGAACTTTGCTGGAAGTCATTTTGAACTCTGGCGAAATCTGAACCTGCTAGTTACCTCTAGCAACTAACATTAACCAGTTGGGGATACCTTCTCCGGGTAAGGGCGTGTGCGCAACCATCTGATTCTACCCGTTTCTCGCGCCCCGGCACGGGAGCGGACACATTGAGCGGCGATCCGAAGCTGGAACGGATTGCCAAGGGCAACGCGCTGGCACTCTGCGCCACCGGAACCTGGACCGCGAGCTTCGCGCCGGTCCTGGAGCGGATGGTGGCTGACGCCGAAAAGCTCGCCGGCGGCTCGCAAAGCATCTTCATCGACGTCTCCGAGGTCGCCAAGCTCGACACCTTCGGCGCCTGGCTGATCGAACGGCTGCGCCGCAGCCTGACCCAGGGCGCCGTCGAGGCGCAGATCGCGGGGCTTTCCGCCAATTATTCGAGCCTCGTGGACGAGGTGCGGCGGGTCGGGGCGACGCCGGTCGTCGACAGCAGCGCGGTCACCATCACCGGTATGCTGGAGCAGATCGGCCGGGCCGTGGCCGGGGTCGCCGGCACGGTTGCGGGCCTCGTCGACATGCTCGGCGCGGTGCTCGCGGCGGGTTTTCGCGTCCTGATCCATCCGCGCTCGTTCCGCCTGACCTCGACCGTGCACCACATGGAGCAGGTCTGCTGGCGCGCGGTGCCGATCATCGTGCTGATCACGTTCCTGATCGGCTGCATCATCGCCCAGCAGGGCATTTTTCATTTCCGCAGGTTCGGCGCCGATATCTTCGTCGTCGACATGCTCGGCGTGCTGGTGCTGCGCGAGATCGGCGTCCTCCTGGTCGCGATCATGGTCGCGGGTCGCTCGGGCAGCGCCTACACGGCCGAGCTCGGCTCGATGAAGATGCGCGAGGAGATCGACGCGCTGCGCACGATGGGTTTCGACCCGATCGAGGTCCTGGTGCTGCCGCGCATGCTGGCGCTGGTGCTGGCGCTGCCGATCCTCGCCTTCCTCGGCGCCATGGCCGCGCTTTATGGCGGCGGCCTCGTCGCCTGGCTCTATGGCGGCGTCGATCCCGAAGCCTTCCTGCTGCGTCTGCGCGATGCCATCTCGATCGACCATTTCATCGTCGGCATCGTCAAAGCACCGGTGATGGCCGCCGTGATCGGCATCGTCGCCTGCGTCGAGGGTCTCGCCGTGCAGGGCAGCGCGGAATCGCTCGGACAGCACACCACGGCCTCCGTGGTGAAGGGCATCTTCTTCGTCATCGTCATGGACGGCGTGTTCGCCATCTTCTTCGCCTCGATCGGGATGTGACGATGGCGCAAGAAACTCAAAACGCGATTCAAGATCCGATCATCCGCGTTCGCGATATCACCGTGCAGTTCGGCGCGACGCGCGTGCTCGATGGCCTCAACCTCGACGTCAAGCGCGGCGAAATCCTCGGCTTCGTCGGCCCATCCGGTGCCGGCAAGTCGGTGCTGACGCGCACCATCATCGGTCTCGTGCCGAAGGTCGCGGGCTCCATCGAGGTGTTCGGCGTCGACCTCGATTCCTCCAGCATCGCGCAGCGCCGCAGCGTCGAGCGTCGCTGGGGCGTGCTGTTTCAGCAGGGCGCGCTGTTCTCCTCGTTGACCGTGCGGCAGAACATCCAGTTTCCGATGCGCGAGTATCTCCGGGTCTCGCAGCGGTTGATGGACGAGATCACCCTGGCCAAGCTCACCATGGTCGGGCTCAAGCCGGAAGTCGCGGATCGCTTTCCCTCGGAACTGTCGGGCGGCATGATCAAGCGCGTGGCGCTGGCGCGCGCGTTGTCGCTCGATCCCGATCTCGTGTTCCTCGACGAGCCGACCTCGGGCCTCGATCCGATCGGCGCCGGCGATTTCGACGAGCTGGTGAGGACGCTCCAGCGTACTTTGGGCCTGACCGTTTTCATGGTAACGCACGACCTCGACAGCCTTTACACAGCCTGCGACCGCATCGCCGTTTTAGGGAACGGTAAGATCATTGCGGCAGGGTCGATCGCCGACATGCAGGCCTCGCAGCATCCCTGGCTGAGACAATATTTCCACGGCAAGCGCGCCCGTGCGGTGATGGGCTGAGGTGCCGGAGTAGCTGATGGAAACGCGGGCCAATTACGTACTGATCGGATCGTTCACGCTGGCGGTGATCGCCGCGGCGATCGGCTTCGTGCTGTGGTTCCAGTCGCTGCACACCACCAAGCAGCGCAGCCCCCTGCGCGTCGTGTTCGAGGGCCCGGCGGCGGGCCTGCGCAACGGCGGTAGCGTCAATTTCAACGGTATCCGGGTAGGTGAGGTAGTCTCCGTGAAGCTCGACAACCCGCGGCGGGTTGTCGCACTCGCCATGGTCGAGAACAACACCCCACTGCGCAAGGACACCCTGGTCGGCCTCGAATTCCAGGGCCTGACCGGCGTCGCCGCGATCTCGCTCAAGGGCGGCGAGGAGGCGGCCCCTCCGCCGCCGCTCGACGAGGACGGCATCCCGTCGCTGACGGCCGATCCCAACAAGCTCCAGGACGTCACCGAAGCGATCCGCGGCACGCTCCAGAACATCAACAAGATCGTCGCCGACAATCAGGAGTCGGTGAAGAACTCGCTGAAGAACCTCGAGACCTTCACCAACTCGCTCGCGCGCAACTCCGAGAAGATCGACGGCGTGATGGCCAAGGTCGACGGCGTCATGCACAAGGCCGACAGCCTCATGCTCGGCCTCAACACGCTCGCCGGCGGCAAGGACGGCGGCGAACTGTTCCAGGCGGTGAAGTCGATCCGCGAACTGGCCGAGGATTTCGACAAGCGCTCCGGCGCATTGATGACCGACGGCCGCCGCACCCTCGGCGACATCAGCCGCGCCGTGAACAATTTCGACCGCAATCCGACCCGCGTGCTGTTCGGCGCCAGCAACAGCGCGCAACCGGCTCCGGCGCCCGAGCCGCCGAGGCAGGCGCCCGCCGCGAGCGGCAGGCGGCAGTAGGCGTTTATAGTACACGGAGCTCACCTCGTCATTGCGAGCGTAGCGAAGCAATCCAGACTGTTTCCGCGGAAGCAGTCTGGACTGCTTCGTCGCAAGAGCTCCTCGCAATGACAGGCCCAAACAAAAACGGAGGCCGTGAGGCCTCCGTTTTCGATTCACCGCGATTGCGTCTCACCCCAGCCGGCCCGCCGCATGCGCGAGCAGGGTGTAGACCAGACCCGTCTCCGAGGTCAGGTGGCTGCGCAGCTCCTGCGGACCACGGCCGTCGCGGGCGACTTCGTCGAGCAGGCGCTCGAACTCGGCGACGTAGCGGTCGACCGTGCCCTTGAAGTTGCGGTCGGCGCGGTACTTGCGGGCGACCTCGTCAAAGGCCTTCTGGCCTGCAGGCGTGTAGAGGCGCTTGGTGAAGGCCTTGTTCTCGCCGCGCTGGTAGCGGTCCCACATCTCGGCGGCGAGGTTGCGGTCCATCAGGCGGCCGATGTCGAGCGACAGCGACTCCAGCGGATTGCTGCCACCCTGCGGCGCCTGCGGCTGCGGCGCGGGTGCCGCACGGCCACGCGGGGCCTCACGTCCGTTCGGAGCACCCTGGTTGGCGTCCGTGCGGTTCAGGAGGTCCGACAGCCAGCCGTCGCGGCCCTGGTCGTTGTTCGCGGGCGCGACCGGCGGCGCTTCGGTGCGGCGCGAGGCGGCGGGCATGCCGAGGTCCGGCGGCGGCAGCGTCGAGGCGCTGCCGGTGTCGCGGCCGCGGGTCTCGGTGTTGCGCGTTGCGACGGCTGCCAGCAACGGCTCTTCCTGGCGCTGCGCGCTGGCGCGGCCCGTCGTGGAGACGTCGAGGCCACGGCCATGCTGGGCCACGATGCGGTTGAGCTCGGCGAGGGCCTCGATCTGGTCGACGATCACCTTGCGCATCTGCGCAGTGCTCTCGGCGGCCTCCTGCGGCATCTCGAGCACGCCGCGGCGCAGCTCGTTGCGGGTGGCTTCGAGCTCGTTGTGCATCTCGAACGCCATCTGCTTCATGCTGGAGACGAGGTTGGTGAACTTCTCGGTCGACTGCTTGAACATCGTATCCGCCTCGTCCGTGGTCTGGCGGTAAATGTCGTGCATGGCCTCGATGGTCTGGCGGTGCTCCTCCTCGGACGCCACGCGCACCGCCTCGAACTGGCGGGTGATCGCGGCGGAGCCTGCGCCGGCGGTCTCCGCGACGACGCGGGCGATGTCGCGGGCACGCTCTTCGGCGGCGGCCAGCGATTCATCGAGCAGGCCGGTGAAGCGCGACAGACGCTGGTCGAGATCGGCCGTGCGCAGGTCGATGGTCGTGACGAGCGATTCCAGCGCCTGCTTGCGTTCGGCGAGGGAGGCGGTGGTGTTCTTGTTGCTCACCTCGACGACCTGCGCGGCTTCGACCAGCGCCTTGCCGTGCGCGTCGAACTGGGTCGACAGCTCGCCGAGGTCCTGCAGGGCCCGCGTGGTCTTCGTGTTGAAGACGTTGAGCTGGTCTTCCAGGTTCTGCGTCGCAGCGCCGTTGCGCGAGGTGACGTCGTTCATCGCCGAGACGAAGTCGGCGACGCGCGTCACCAGTGCCCGCTCGAGCGAGTTGAGGTTGTCGTGCGCACCGGTCAGCACCTCCTGGAGCAGGATGTTGCCTTCGCGCAGACGCTCGAACAGGGCCACCGTGTCGGTACGCAGGATCTTGCTGGTCTCCTGCATCTCGGTGACGGCCGCGATCGAGACCTGGCGCGACTGGTCGATCGCCGAGCGGGAGGCCTGCTCGAGGTCCTTGAGCGACTTGCCGACCGCGCCGGTGGCCATCTCGCTCGCCGCGTTGATGGTGCGGGCGACTTCGGAGCCGTTGCCCATCATCGTCTGCGAGAACGCATGGCCGCGCGTCTCGATCGACTTCAGCGCATCCGAGGTGACGCGGTCGATGTCGAGCGTGAGCTGGCTGGTCTTCGAGCCGATCGCATCGACGAGCGCGCCGCGCTTGGCGTCGATCATGTTCGACAGACGGTCGGCCTGCTGCTGCACGTAGGTGACGATCTCGTCGGTCTTGCCGGTCATGGCCTGGCCGAAGCTGCTGCTGGCGGCGAGCACCGAACGCTCGACGTCGGCCGAGCTCGACTTGACGCGCGAGCTTGCCTCGTTGGAGGCGCTGATCAGCGCGTTCTGGGCGTTGAGCGCGCTGGTCTGGATGTCGTTGGTGGCGTTGGTCGTGGCCGTGCTCAATGCGCGCTCGATCTCGGTCGAGATCGTGCGGATCTGGCTTGCAGCATCCGCCGACGTCGAAGTCAGCGAGGTCTGCGCCTCACGCGCGCTGTTGAGGATGGTCGAGGCGGTGTCGGCGCCAACCGAGGTCAGCGTGCGCTCGATGTCCGTGGTCAGCGACTTGATCTGGCTTGCCGCATCCGTCGAGGCGGTGATCAGCGTGCCCTGGGCCTCGCGCACGCCGCTGGTGAGCGCCTCGATGGTGGCGCCGCCGGCGGTCGCCAGCGCGCGCTGCATCTCGGCCGCCAGCGAACGGACCTGGCTGGTCTGTTCGGCCGAGACGGAGAGCAGGGTGCTCTGGGCGTCGCGGGCGCTGGTCGTGATCGTCTCGGCGGTCGACTGGCCGACCTGCGAGAGCGACCGATGCACTTCGACCGCGAGCGACTTGACCTGGGTCGCCGCATCCGAGGACGCGTTGACGAGCGTGGTCTGGGCTTCGCGGGCGCCGGTCATGATGGTCTCGGCCGTCGAGGTGCCGGCCATCGAGAGCGAGCGCTGCACGTCCGAGGACAGCGCCTTGATCTGGTTGGCGGTCTCGGTCGAGGCCGCAATCAGCGCGCTCTGCGCATCGCGGGCGCCGGCGGTGATCGATTCCGCCGTGGTGGCGCCGGCCAGCGACAGCGAACGCTGCACGTCGGCGGTGAGGGTCTTGACGTGGTTGGCGGCGTCCGAAGACGCCGTGACGAGCGTGGTCTGCACCTCGCGGGCGCCGGCCAGGATCGAGGCCGCGGTGGCAGAACCGGCCGCCGACAGCGTGCGTTCGACGTCGACCGCGAGCCCCTTGATCTGGTTGGAGGCATCGCCCGAGGCCGCGACCAGGGTCGACTGAGCCTCGCGGGCGCTGCTCAGGATCGAGTTCGCAGCACCGGTGCCGACCGCGGTCAGCGCGCGCTCAACCTCGGTGGAGGTCATCTTGAGCTGGGCGTTGACGTCGGAGGAGACCGTCATCAGCGACTGCTGGGCGGTGCGCGCACCGGTCTGGATCGTTTCGCTGGTGTTGACGACCAGGTTGGTGAGCGAGCGCTCGGCGTCCTCGACATGCGAGCGGATCGCGGTCGAGATCATCTCGGCGCGGGACATCATGTCCTCGCTGGCCTGACGGCCACTGCTTTCGATGCGGCCGGCGACGGCTTCGACACGCGAGCCGAGCAGGTCCTCGAACTGCGCCACGCGCACGTCGATGTCGTTGGCGACCGAGCCGACCTTGGTCTCGATGGCCTGGTGGATGTCCTGGAAGCGCGCCGTGACCGTGTCGGTCAGGTGCGTGCTGCGGCCGTCGATCATCTCGGCGACGCCGGTGATGCGGCGGTCGACCGCCTCGATCGCCTGCGCGGTGCCGTCGGTGAGCGTCGAGGTCAGGAGGGTGAGGCGCGTGTCGATCGACTGCACGGCCTGCGAGGCGCCGTTCGTCACCGCAGTCGTCAGGTAGGTGAGGCGCGTGTCGATGGATTCGAGCGCCTGCGAGGCGCCGCCCGAGAGCGTCGTCGTGAGGTGCGTCAGCCGCGTATCGATCGACTGGATGGTCTGCGATGCGCCATCGGTGAGCGAGGTCGCGAGATAGTTGAGGCGCGTATCGATCGTCTCGATGGCCTGCGATGCGCCGTCAGTGAGCGACGTCGTGAGGTGGGTGAGGCGGGAGTCGATCGACTGGATCGCCTGCGCGGCACCGTCGGTCAGCGACGAGGCGAGGGTGTTGAGGCGTCCGTCGATGGTTTCGGTCACCGACTTGGCGCGGGTGTCGAACGACTGCTCGAGCGCGGCGACGCGGCCGACGAGCTGGTCGTCGAAAGTCTTGATGTGGCCTTCGATCGTGCCGTCAAGGCTGACGATCTTGTCGTTCAGCGAGGCGTCGAGGTTGGTGACACGTTCGCCGACCGTGGTCTCGAACTGCACCAGGCGCTGGTCGAGCACGGCCGTGATCGCCCCGCCGTTCGAGGTGAAGCGGGTATCGAAATTGTCGACATAGGTCTTCAGGCTCTCGGCGATGTCCTGGGTGCGCTGGCCCATGCGATCGACGATATCACCGCCGAACGTCTTCACGGTGCGGTCGAACTCGGAGATGTGGCGGGTGATCAGCGCGCCGAGCGTGCCGGAGTCGCGGGCGAACCTCTCGACCAGCTCGGTGCCCTGGTTCTTCACCAGCTCGTCGAACGCGCTCATCTGCAGCGACAGCGAGTCGTGCGCGGTCTCGGTCTGGCTGACGACCTTGGCGACGAGGGTGTTGACGGTGGCGTCGAGCGCCTCGCTTGCCTTGTCGCCGGAGGTCATGATGTGGCCGGCGAGCCGGTTGCCGGCATCGTCGATCTTGGCGGAGAGGTCGTTGGAGCGCAGCTCGAGCTCGAGCAGCAGCGAGTCCGACGAATTCTTCAGGCTGTCGTGCACCTGCTCGGTGCGCTCGGAGATGCCGTCGACGATGGCGGCGGAGCGCTGCTCGAACTCGCCGGTGATGCGGTCGATACGCTCGTTCAGCATCTCGTGGACGCGGTCGGCGAGGTCGACGAACTCGTCGTGGACGTGGCCGGTCTTGAAGTTGAGGCTGGTGGTCAGCCGCTCGCTGGCGTCGAGCACGGCGCGCGTGGTCTCGTTGCTGGCCTCCTCGAGGCGGTCGAGCAGGTCGCCGCCGCGCTCGCCGAGCGCGAGGATCATGTTGTCGCCGGCGTTGCTCAGTGCGCCGGTGATGTGGGCGCCGCGCTCTTCCAGCGCGCCGGTGATGCTCTTGGCGACCTCGTCGACGCGCGAGGCGATCGCGTCCGAGATCAGCGCGATGTCGTGGCGCAGATCGATCTGCACGCCGGAGATGGCGCTGCGGACCTGCTCGGCCTGGCCGACCAGATTGTCGCGCTGGTGCGCGATGTCCTGGAGCAGGGAGCGGATGCGCACTTCGTTGTCGGAATAGGCGCGTTCGAGCGCCGCAACCTCGTTGGCGACCAGCGTCTCGAGCTCGCCGGCTCGCGCGATGGCGCGTTCGATGCCGTCGCCCATCGCCGCGACCTCGCGGCGGATGGCCTGGCCGACGGTGACCATGGAATCGGACGCCGAGCCCTCGGGCTCGGAGAAGCGGATCGCGACCTGCGCCATCGCCTGCGCGATCATGCGCATTTCCTGGCCGCGCCAGACCAGGCTCGCCAGGAAGTAGAACAGCATGATCGGCGCGAAGAACATCGCGATCAGGCCGGCGATGACGAGCACGCCGCCGCTCTGGCCCATGGCGGCCTGGATCGAGGGCAGGAAGCCGACGGTGAGCGCGGCGCAGGCTGCGAGCCAGACGCCGGCGAAGATGGTGGCGAAGGTGTAGACGCTGCGGGCAGGGCGGCCTTTCTGAAGCGCCTGGAGCAACTGACCGATGGTCTCGCGGTCATCGTTGGCGGCGCGGCGCGAGGTGCGCGGCTCCTCGATCGTATCGAACACGGTGGTGCGCTCGTTGGCGGCAGGACGCGGCTCGAAGGTCGGCTCGTCGAAGATCGGGGGAGCCGGCGGCCCCACCGGAGCCGACGTTTCGTTGCGCATCGAGGCGTTGCGGCTGGTGTCCGCGGCCGTGTCGCTGATGTTCAGGGCTTCCTGGATCGCAGAAAGCGCAACTTCTGTGGGGTCTTTGACCTTTTTCGGAGTGTTCGCCATGTTCAGTCCGAGCCCTCGTTACTTGTACGCGTCCCCCCGCGAGCCCAGCGCGCTACGCAAGCCCACAGACCGGATCATGCCGCTTACGCGGATTCCCAGCCGTCCCCACCCGGACGGCTTGTCCGCCAATTTCCGCAACATCCTATTGGCAGAGCGTCGCGAATGAAATGCCCGGGATTAAGACAATCTTAATCATCGTTAACAGGATAGCGCCGTAACGCCTTAGCAATAAATGGAATTCTCCACCGGACTCGCCGGATTGCGGCAACTTTTCGTCAATAAACGGGCGGATTTGCGTAAAACGGCCCAAACACTTCGTTAACCATTTCCATGCTTCGGTGGGGGGAACTTGACCGCCGGATCGGCGGACATCGCGCGATGCCGGGGCCTGCGCCATGACGCCTGAACTGCAACGGATGGACTGGATGCCTTCGCCCCCGCTTGCACCCATCGACGGCCCGCTCGACCTCGATCACCTCGCGCGCATGACGCTCGGGGACACCGAACTGGAACAGGAAGTGCTCGCGATGTTCGCCGAGCAGGCGGTCCGCCTGATCGCGGCGATGGCAGCACTGCCGGCCGAGGCCGGCGCACTCGCCCACAAGCTCGAGGGCTCCGCGCGCGGAATCGGCGCCTTTGCGGTGGCCGATGCCGCGGCCAGCCTGGAGACCGCGGTCCGGACCGGCCATGGCCAGCCCCACGCCTTCGCCGCGTTGAAAGAGGCGGTGACCGAGGCTCGCGCCGCCATCGAGGCGATCCTGAAGCCCTAGGGCGACAGGGCGAGAAACCGCGCTCTAGTCTTTTGTTTTGACGCGTTTTCTTCCCGCGAAGCGGGATTCGCGTCGCTTCAAAACCCTATGGCGCCGGGCGGATCGACCCGTTATAGGACAGCCCGGACCCTCCTTCATTCGCAACATCGCGGCAGCACGAGCACACATGGCCAAGATTAACTTTGTCGACCACAAGGGCGAAACCCGTACGGTGGAAGTCGAGAACGGCGCGACCGTGATGGAAGCCGCCATCCGCAACAGCATTCCCGGCATCGAGGCCGAATGCGGCGGCGCCTGTGCCTGCGCAACCTGTCATGTCTATGTCGACGAAGCCTGGCGCGAGAAGGTCGGCAGCCCGACGCCGATGGAAGAGGACATGCTCGATTTCGGTTTCGACGTGCGCCCGAACTCGCGGCTGTCCTGCCAGATCAAGGTCTCCGACGAGCTCGACGGGCTCGTCGTGGCGACGCCGGAACGGCAGGCCTGATCGTCCCTCACTATACTAGAAACTAGGCGCTCGGCGGCGCGACCTCAATACCGCGCTTGTGCCAGGGTCTGAGCTTCTCGATGATCTCAGCGGTGAGCGGTGCGGGCCGCCGCGTCGCCTCGTCGAGCATGACGCCGACCGACATCGCCGATGCGATGCACTTTCCTTCCGAAAACACCACCTGTTCGAAGGTCACCGACGTCCGTCCCAGCTTGACCACGCCGAGGCCGAGCTCGATCTTGTTCGGCCAGTGCAGCTCGGCGCGGAAATGGATGTCGAGCCGCACCATGATCCAGGCGAGGCCCGGCGGCGTCAGCCCGTATTCCGGGCTCTTCATCAGCGTGACGCGGCCGGTCTCGAAATAAGTGGCGTAGACCGCGTTGTTGACGTGCTGGTTCGGATCGAGATCGCCGAAGCGGACATTGTCGCCGAGACGATAGGGATAGTCCTCCAGGCGCGGCGTCGTATCGAGGCGGCTTGGTGCGTTCACCGATTGATCTCCGTCATATCGCATCCCGTTACAGCCCAGTTATACTGACCCGGCAAGTGGGCGCGGCTGCGGGGCGATCCCGCTTTTATGCCTTCCCTGATCCATCCCCGTTGGCTAGACAGGCAGGGTCACTTCTGCCCCCGGGCGGCGTCCAACCGATAACGATCGATAAAGAGACGACATGAGCGACGTGATCAAAACCGATGTGCTGATTATTGGCGCCGGCCCCTGTGGTCTGTTCGCCGCCTTCGAGCTTGGCCTTCTCGACATGAAGGCGCATTTCATCGACATCCTCGACAAGGTCGGCGGCCAGTGCGCCGAGCTCTATCCGGAAAAGCCGATCTACGACATTCCCGGCATTCCGCACGTTTCGGGGCAGGGCCTCACCGACGCGCTGATGGAGCAGATCAAGCCGTTCCATCCGACCTTCCATCTCGGCGAGATGGTGGAGACGGTGGAGAAGATCGGCGATCCCTTGTTTCGCTGCACCACCGACGCGGGCAAGGTGTTCGAATGCAAGGTGGTGGTGATCGCGGCCGGCGGCGGCTCGTTCCAGCCCAAGCGCCCGCCGGTGCCGGGCATCGAGGCCTATGAGGGCACCTCGGTGCACTACGCCGTGCGCAAGATGGAGACGTTCCGCGACAAGAGCGTTCTGATCGTCGGCGGCGGCGATTCCGCGCTCGACTGGACGCTCAATCTGCATCCGCTCGCCAAGCGCGTCACGCTGCTGCACCGGCGCGACGATTTTCGCGCCGCGCCCCACAGCGTCGAGCAGATGCGCGCGCTGGTGGCCGACGGAAAGATGGATCTGCGGCTCGGGCAGGTCACCGCGCTGTCCGGCACCGAGGGCAAGCTGACCGGCGCCACCGTCAAGGGCAACGACAACAGCGTGAGCGAAATTTCCTGCGACACCATGCTGCCGTTCTTCGGGCTGACCATGAAGCTCGGTCCGGTCGCGAACTGGGGCATCGCGCTGGAGAACAATCTGGTGCCGGTCGAGACGTCCGCGTTCGAGACCAACGTATCCGGCATCTTCGCCATCGGCGACATCAACACCTATCCGGGCAAGCTCAAGCTGATCCTGTGCGGCTTCCACGAGGGCGCACTGATGGCGCAAAAAGCCCATCGCTACGTCTATCCGGAGAAGCGGCTCGTGTTCCAGTACACGACCTCGTCCTCCAGTCTGCAAAAGAAGCTCGGTGTCAACTGACGGCACCGGGTTCGGCAGGCAATGCCCCATGTTTCTGGTGCTGGAACCGTTCGCGAAATCGCCGTAGTCTGCGGCCATTGCAGTGGCGGCTTAGCAAGGTGATCATAATGCGGACTCTCTTTTCCAGCTTTCGACTGCTCTCGCCCCTCGCGCTCGCTGTTGCGCTGACGCTTGGCGCGGTTGGGCCGGTAGCCGCACAGGCGCAGCAGCCAACCGCCGCGGGTCTTTGGCAGAAGACCGAGGACGGCAAGACGGTGGGATGGTTTCTCTTCGTCGACCACAACGGCATCTTCGAAGGCGTGATCGCAAAAACCTTTCCGCGCCCCGGCGACGACCCGAATGAGGTCTGTGCGAAATGCACGGATGATCGCAAAAACGCCCCGGTGCTCGGGCTCTCCTTCATCCGCGACATGAAGCGCGACGGCTTGAAGTATGACGGCGGCAACGTGGTCAATCCGCGCGACGGCAACATCTGGAAGGCCAAGATGTCGGTCAGCCCGGACGGGCAGACGCTGACCATGCGCGGCTTCCTCGGCATTTCCCTGTTCGGCAAGGACGAGACCTGGACGCGTCTTCCCGACGCCTACATCGCCCAGGTCGATCCTGCCATCGTCGCCAAATATCTTCCGGCACAGGCGACCGCCGCGACGACGAAGCCGGCGCCCGCGCCCGCGGCGAAGAAGGGCGGCGCGATGATGGCGCCGGCGCCGAAGCAGTAGGGCCCCTCCGTATCCTCGCACTGTCTCTGGAATACTGGATCGCCCGATCAAGTCGGGCGATGACAGTTGAGTGTGTGGCTCGGGCCTGCCTCAGCAGCGACGGTCTTGACGACCGTCAATACGTCCGTGCCTTCTTGCAAGGCGCGTAGAACGTGCCGTTGCCGGCGACGACCCGCTCGAGGCATTGCCGGGGATCGGTGATCTCGCCGTCGACCTGGAAATAATAGGCCTGCGGTCCCAGGCTCAGGACGTAATGTCCCGGCGCAAGCTCGAGCCCTGAATCGCCAGTGTGAAGCTCGTACATCTCGGGCTTCCCCGGGATCGGCGACACCCGGAACGGATAGGAGAAGTTTCGGATCACCCCGACATCTTCTCCGCCGCCTAGATTTTTGCCTGCAGCGTCGGTCGAAAACTCCCTGGCGATCTTCGCGACGACCCGAACCTCGACGCGCTCGGGGATCACGTTCGCGGCGTCCCGCCGAAACACGATGAATTTGACGCGGCCGTTCGGCAGATGCGGGCGATCGGGCTTCTTGAACTCCGGTGAAATCGCGATGCGCATGTCCGGCGCCATCACGCCGGTCGCATTCAACTCCGCCAGCGATTTGTCGTCGATCAATGCGTAGATGCCGTAGTCGGTTGGCAATACGCGCGTCGGGGGAGGCGGGCCAGGGGTGATCATTTCCGGCTTGGCGACCGTGATTGTCGTCTCCGGCTTGGGCGATACCTGCGCGATCTCCTGGGCCTGGGACGAAATCTGCCGGCGCAGCGCGGCGATGTTGTCTCGCTGCGAGACGATCAGGATGACTGCGCCAACGGCAAGCAGGATGGCCACCGTACGCTTGATCACCGGTAGAAGCGGGCCCGAGATCGCAGGCAGCTTGCTGCGGGATATCTCGATCCTCGATCGCAAAACGGTCGCGTGGCCGGACACCAGAAGACCGCCTGTCTCGGTCGCCTTTGACGACGTGAGCTGTTGTGACGGCAAGCGCTCCAGCGGCGCCTGGTCGCGCGAGAATTTTTCGACCTCCTCGATCGCGACCTCGAGCGCCCGCTTCATCTGGTCGATGTTCCGGGCGTCGGCGTAGGTGAACTGCTCCTGGAGCTTGTAGCGGGCAAGGTCGTAGACCATCTGCCGCCTGGCTTCCGCGTCGTCCTTCACCGTCTCGAGCATCCGCGAAATCACGAGCGCAAACTGCACTTCGCTTGCGGGCAAGTCGGTCGAATCCTGCTGGCCAGGAAGCAACTCTCTCGAACTCATAGCGCTGACGGTCCAATGCCAGTCACGCCAACACCTGATTTCTCTAATTGAAACAGTTGATTAAAAGATGCGGCCCGCGTCCGCGGCCGTTTCGTACACGTCCTCGCGGAACAAGGAAAGCCTCCAAAACAGCTGCGGCAAATTGCCGACGCGTTGGACATGCAGGACGTGCGCGCCGGCCGGGGCAACGCCGTGCGGCCGTAGTTCCCCGGAATGCGCGCTGGCGCCGGATTTGCATAGCTGTCGCAAAGCCGCTGGGGAGCGAGTCGCCGTCTCCACGCCTGCCGCGACCGTGCGGAAGGCGGACGGCGGTGTCTGTCCCTCGCGGCGCTGATTGCGATCCGCGGAGACGATATGCGACTTGCCAGACTATGTGCGGCGGCGCTGCTGGGGCCGATGGCGCTGCTTGCGACCTCAGCGCTGGCGCGCGACGACGGCCGCTATGCCAACTCGCCGCTAAAACCCTGGTTCGAGAGCCTGCACAGCCAATACGGGCAATGCTGCTCGGATGCCGACGGCTACGTCATAGCCGACGTCGACTGGGAATCCGATCGCGGCCACTACCGCGTGCGCATCGACGACGAATGGGTCGTCGTGCCCGACGGTGCCGTGATCACCGAGCCGAACAAGATCGGTCGAACCATGGTGTGGAAGCACTATGTCGACGGCCATCCGCGCGTGCGCTGCTTCATGCCCGGCAGCATGACGTAGCGGTCGTGGCTAGAATTTGTACGTCACGCTGCCGAGCACCGTGCGGCCGATACCGAGAAAGCAGTCGCCGCGCGCCAGGCACGTGGTGAGGTGACGCTTGTCGAAGAGATTGCTGGCATTGACCTGAAGCCGCCAGGAACCGGTCTCGTAACGAACCATGGCGTCGAACAGCGTATAGTCGGGTGTGCGGAGGGTGTCGGTGCCGTCCCAGGAGGTGCCGATGTAGCGCACGCCGCCGCCGAGCGTGACGCCGGGCAGGCCGAGCAGGGACAGACGGTACTTCGCCCAGAGCGAGGCCTGGTGATCCGGCACGGTCTCGACATGCTTGCCGGAATTGTCGCCGCTTTCCACGCGGGCATCGAGATAGGTATAGGCGCCGATCAGGTCGAGCTCCGGCGTGACGCGCGCCAGCACCTCGAGCTCGGCGCCGCGGATGCGCACCTTCCCGGTCTGGATCGAGAAGCGGTCATCATCGGGGTCGCTGGCCAGCCGATTCCGTTCGGTGGTGTCGAAGATCGCGCCGTTGATCGCATTGCCCGGTGTCGGATTGTACTTGAAGCCGAGCTCCACCATCTCGCCGCGCTGCGGCGCGCACACCGTGGCGCAGACGCCGCTGCCGAACACCGGGTTGAACGACTGCGCATAGGTCACGTAAGGCGTGACGCCGAATGGCAGCTCGTACATCAGCGCGGCGCGGCCGGTGGTCGCCTGGTAGTTTTCGACCGGCGAGGCCTGCGTGTTACTGGTGACGTAGTCGTGGCGCAGCCCAAGCACGGCGAGCCACGGTCCGAGGCGCAACTGGTCCTGAGCGTAAATACCGAGCTGGGTCTGGCGCAGATCCGGTTCGGGAGACATCGTCGGCGCGGGTACGCCGCGGTAGACCGGCGCGTAGAGATCGAACGGCGTCGGGTCTGTGGTGAAGCCTGATTGCGCGTGCTCCCTGAACTCGCGGTAGTCGGTGCCGAACAACACTTTGTGTGCGACCGGTCCGGTGTGCAATTTCAGCTCGGCATTGCTGTCCGAGGTCAGGTTGTCCTTGACCGTCTCGCGGCTCCATACGCTGCGCGCCACGGAGCGTCGGCTGGCGTCGAGAAATGGATAGTTCGGATCGCTTGGATCGACGAAGTTCAGGTCCGGCCACGTCGACCGGTAAATGCCCTCGACATGGGCGTAACGCAGGTTTTGCCGGATCTTCAGACTGTCGCTGAAGCTGTGCTCGAACAGGCTGCTGATCGCGCCGGTCTCGGTCTGGTACTGGTCGAAGCCGGGCTCGCCGGCGAAGCGCCGCATCGGAATGTAGCCGTTGGGGCCGGCAAACAATGTGCCCTCATGCGGCAGGAAGGCCGTGGAGGACCCCGTGGTGTCCTTCTGATAGGTGCCGAGCACCGTCCAGCTGGTGTTGTTGGTCGGCCGCCAGGTCAGTGATGGCGCGAGCACGATGCGGCCGTCCTTGACGTAATCGGTCTGCGTGTTGCTGTCGCGGTATACGCCGATGAAGCGATAGAGCCACTCGCCGTCCTTGGTCAGCTTTCCCGTGGAGTCGAGCTGCACCTGCTTACGGTTGAAGCTGCCATATTGCACGCCGATCTCGTTGGCGGATTCGGCCTGCGGGCGCTTCGAGATCAGGTTCAACAGGCCGGCGGTCGAGGTGTCGCCGTAGAGCACGGAAGAGGGGCCGCGCAAGACCTCGATGCGCTCCAGGGTGTACGGCTCCGGCCGCCATTCGTTGAAGTTGTTGGTGTTCACCATGCGGGTGCCGTCGAGATAGATATTTGGGTCCTGGCCGCGGATGCGCGGATAGTCGCCGCGCGAGTCCGCGCCGTAGGCGTCGGCGAACACGCCGGGGACATAGCGCAGCGCCTCCTGAACGGTGGTCGCGCCCTGGTCGATGATGCGGTCGGCGGTGACCACGGTGATCGACTGCGGTGTCTCACGCAGCGGCGTATCGGTCTTCGTGCCGGTGCCGCTGCGGGTCGCGACGTAGCCGCGGACGGGGCCTGTCGCGGTCTCCGCGCCCGTGCTCGCGCCGGCCGCCTGTGTATCGGCGTTCGATGGTGCGCGCTCGGCCTGGCGACGGCGGCTTGCCGCCTGTGCGGCCTGACGGGAGGGAGACGGACGTGTGCGCGCTGCCGGCCGCGACGATTGCTCGACCACGACGGCGGGCAATTCCTGCGACGATGATTGCGCCTCGGCCGGCGCCGCATCCATCAGGCCTGCCAACAGCGGCAGCGCGCCRCCGATCAATCCTGCCGTCGTTCTGAGATATGTAGTCATTCGCGACCCCATCATTTGCGGGGCGGACGACTAACAAGCGCAGTCGATGGCTTGAAGTGCGGGAGGGGCGCAATGGTCCCTCAATCATCAGATTTGGAATTAGTATTTATATAAGTAGAGCGCGCGCCGCTTGATGGCGGCGCGCGGATGGCCTCATGTGAGGATGGAGAATCGTGTCTCGTCGCGGCGTAGGCCCACGCCGTCTTGATCGACGTGTGCGATTTACTTGCAGTCGCCGCAAGGCATCGTGGATACGCAGGGGCCCGCCTACGCGCGGCCTACCGGCAGGCTCCGTCTGACCCGCGGCGAGAGCGAAACGGCGCCGTTGACCGCACCGGCACGGGCCGCTTCCGTCGCGAGATACTGATTGCCCCATGTCCAGAGCATGCGAACGACCGGTTCGAGCGAGCGCCCAAGCGCCGTCAGGGAATACTCGACCCGCGGCGGGACCTCCGCATAGATCTCGCGATGAATGAGGCCGTCCGCCTCGAGCTCGCGGAGCTGGCGCGTCAGCATGCGTTGCGTGATCCGGGACAGGCGCCGCTTGAGCTCGTTGAAGCGAATCGTATCGTCGAGCAGGTGATAGAGAATCACGCCCTTCCACTTGCCGTCGATCAGATCGAGGGTGGCCTCCACGGGGCATCCCACGGCACAATCATACGTCTTGCCGCCGAGCTTCTGCATGGTTCACTCCGTGATACTAGAGGACTGGCCTGTGCGTAATTGTCAGTCCCCAAATTAGCGCGCATCGTGGCTCTCGCAAAGATCGATATCGGCGCGGCGGCGGTGAACGAGCGACCGCTTCGGCTCGCATTGGGTCTCTGCATTGAAATCCTGCGGCGGTTGCCGGCGCGGACCGGGCGCACGCGCGCCGGAATAACCGTGGAAAACAAAGGGAGGGAGCGGTGCGAAGCGTGAGGAGAGGAATTCGACTTGTCATTTTTCTGTCGGCGGCAATCGTCACGGGCGCGGCCTGTGCGGAGAACGGAGGCGGCAACGCGGAAGTCTTTGCGAAGCTCCCTCAGTCGGTCGGCAACATTGCGTTTACGCCGGACAATCAGCTGATCTTCAGTCACCATCCATTCTTCAGTCCCGACGTTCGTGTGGCGCGGCTGACATCGCCGACGACGTTCGAGCCGTTTCCAAATGCGGAATGGAATACGCCACGAAAAGGCACCGATCAGTACCTCGATAACGTCCTGGGTCTTCGTTCCGACGAAAGCGGTGTCGTGTGGATCATCGACATGGGATTCCGTACGCAGATCACGCCGAAGCTGGTCGGCTGGAACACGCGCACGAACAGGCTGGAGCGCATCCACTACATGCCCGAGCCCGTGACCGTGAAAGGCTCGCAGCCGCAGGACATCGTGATCGACCAGAAGAACCGGAAATTCTACATCGCCGACGAAAACATCGGGCCCGGCGGCGATGGCTCTCACGCTGCGATCATCGTCATCGACATGGATACGGGTGCCGCCCGGCGCGTGCTGGACGGCGATCGATCCACCGTCCCTGAAAATGTGCCGATCACCGTGGATGGCAATGATCTGACCGTGCCTGGCAAGGACGGCAAGCCTTCGCTCATTAAGGTCGGCTGCGACGGCATCACGATGGATGCCAGGTCCGAATGGGTCTATTTCGCGCCACTCAGCGGCCGGTCGCTGTACCGCATCAAGGCCACCGACCTCGGCAACGAGAAGCTGCCCGCCGAAGAGCTGAGCGCGCGGGTGGAACGCTACTCGGACAAACCGAACAATGGYGGCCTGTCGATCGACTATGCGGGCAACATCTACCTGACTGCGGTCGAGACCAAATCGATTGGAGTCATAGGAGCCGACCGGAAGTTTCGCACTTATTTGAACGATCCGGACATGGTGTGGCCGGACGGGATTACTGCCTCTCCCGACGGGTACATGTACGTGTCCGCGTCTCAGGTCTCCGCAGCCGCCATGTTCCATGGCGGCAAGGCCGAAAACAAGACGCCGTATCTGATCTATCGGTTCAAGCCGATCGCGGCAGGCTATATCTCACGCTGACGGCGGGAGCGACGACCCCGGCAAGGGCAGCCGGGGTCGAAAACTGTCTCAGCGCTCTTCGCTCGTGGCGTTGGCGCTCGCCAGCCGCTTGACGCGCGGCGACAGCACCGACATCTGCGCGGGCGAGGCGGGCATGCCGGCGACGATCATCGCGGGCGCAGCCGACTGCTCCTCGACTCCGGCGCCGCCGAGAACCTGCACTTGCGTCGTCGAAATCGGAAACGACTTCACTTCGTAAGAGGGAAGCTCGCTGGCAAATGCACCGGCCGAGCTCACAATCATGGCGCCGGCAACGGCAATCATCGAAAGAACGCGCATTGGAAAATCTCCGTGGAAGATGGCAATCGGAGGTTTGGTCGCGGCGATACCGCGCCAGGTTCGCTTGTGTGCGAACATTCGACCGCCGCCGGCGGATCTATTTGATATCGTGATGCGACAGGACGAAACGCGGAAGAAGTTTTCCGCGCCAATGTTTCCGGACGGTTTCGCCAAAGGGCTAGAAGCGGCTCGTCAGCCCGTTTGCAGATCGAGGTGCGGCGATCTGGTCGTCGCGGTGGCCTCGGGAAAGCGCAAGCTCATCGTCGTGCCGCGGCCCGGCGCGGAGGAGATGACCAGCTCTCCGCCGTGCGCGGCCATGATCTCGCGGACGATCGACAGGCCGAGGCCGGCGCCGTCGCGCGCGCTGTTGCCGGTCTGAAATGGCTCGAGCAGCCTGTGCTCCGCACCGTCGGGCAGGCCCGCGCCGTCATCGTCGATCGAGATGTCGCCGCGGCTAACCGTCGCAACGATGCGCCGCGCACCATGGGCGTGGATGAGCGCGTTGCCGACGAGATTGGCAAGCGCACTGCGTACCGCGGCGTCGACGCCTTGCACCAGGAACGGACCTTCTTCGGCGTGTTCCAGCGCAAGCTCTATGCCGGCGTCTAGCGCCGAGGGGCTGAAATCGGCGAGCACGTCCAGCGTGATCTCGGCAAGATCAATCGGTCGCTTCTCGATCGCATGATTTTGCAATCGCGCCAGGTCGAGCATGGCGGAGACCAGCGACGTCAGGCGGCGGACGTCGCGCACCAATTCCGCCCTCAGCGCCGGCTCGGGCACGTCCTCGATTTTCGCGCGCAGCAGCGTGAGCGGCGTGCGTAGCTGATGGGCGGCGTTGCCGAGAAAGCGGCGTTGCATCCTGATGTAGGCGTCGATCTCGCCGAAGGCGCGGTTCAGTGCTGCGACCAGCGGCTTCAGCTCGGTGGGGACTTCGGACAGGGATATCAGGCCCTGCGGGGCCGATGGGTCGATCGCGAGCGCGCGATGCGCCACCCGTTCGATGCCGCGCGAGACGAAACGTGCGGCCAGCATCGAGCCGATGGCAACCGTCGCCGCAAAGGCCAGCGCCAGCGTGATGATCCCGAAAATGCTGCGGGCAAGGAAGTTCCTGGCAATCCGGCCGAAGCGGACCTGGGGGGCGCCGACCATCATCGTAAGCTGCAACGGGCCCCGTTGCGCGACGGCGAGACAGAAGGTGCTCTTCTGGTCGAGCGTGCTGAAGACGGACGAGCCGATCGGCCCGTGATAGGGAAACGCGAAGGGGAGGGCGGGCCGGCGTTCGCTTCCGTATTCGCTGACCAGATCGCCAGCGGACACGACGTACCAGAGGTTCGGGCTGTCCGTCCTGAGCTCCTCGAGGGCGGGAGTCGGACGTACCGTCAGGTTCTGCCCTTCGATCACTGTGGCGCGATCGAGAACGGCGACCACAACGCGGCAAGCCCTGAACTCGCGTTCCTCCATCGGGTAGCGCCAGATGAAGACACCGAGCATGATCAGGAAGATCGTCGTCGCGGCGATGCCAAGCGACAGCGCAAACGTTCGGGCAATCGACGTCATCGCGGTGTTGCCAGCCGCAGGATGTAGCCGATGCCCCGCATGCTGCGGATCTCGACATCGCCGCCGAGCTCGGTCAGTTTCTTCCGCAAGCGCGAGACCTGCGCTTCGAGCGTGTTGGATTCGATCTCGTCGTCGAAGCCGTAGATCTCCTCGATCAGGGCGGCGCGGGTGATGACGCGGTCGCGGCGCATCAGGAGCGCTCCGAGGATCAGCGCCTCGCGCCGGCGCAGCAGGATTTTCGTGTCGGCGACCACCGCTTCGTTGCTGCCGAGATGCAGCTCGACATTGCCGAGCGACAGCACCGAGGGCGCGAGCTGCCGGGGCCGCCGCAACACGGCGCGCACCCGCGCAATGAGCTCCTGCGGCTCGAACGGCTTGCCGAGATAGTCGTCGGCGCCGCCATTGAGACCTTCGACGACATCCTCCTTGGCGTCCTTGGAGGTCAGCATGATGATCGCGGGACGGTCCGCCGATCGGCTCAGCGCCGTCACCACCTGGAGCGCATCTCCATCGGGCAGCATCCGGTCGATGATCGCGAGATCATATTTGAAATTGTCCAGCGCCTGACGGGCATCGGCAATCGAGCCGACGACGTCGACAATGCCGTGCAATTGTCCGAGCAGGCGGCTGACATAGGCGCCGATCTGCGGTTCGTCTTCGATTACGAGGGAGCGCACGCGGGTCGTCCTTGACTCTGCTGGGGCAACAAAACCCTGAGCGTGACGCTCCCTGGCCGAAGTCTGGCGTTCCGGCTCGTGCGCAGGGTTCCCATTAAGGCAGCGAGCTTGGCGAATAAAAGGCAGGAACGCGGGCGCCGACCGGCTCTAGCGCTCAAAGTTTGCGAGCGTGAGCGCGGCCCGGCAATGTTCGGGCAACATTGATCCGGCGGCGCGCCCGGCATGCGCCGCGAATGGATCGGGGCGCTGTCTGCCCCTTGCAATCTTGGGGCAATTTTGCCGGACCACATGCTGTGGCTCCTAACCACACGAGTCGACCAGGCCAGCAAGGCCGGTCCGGGGCCCTGTAAATGAAGCATTTTGACGAAGCAGCTCTCGATCCTGCGGCGAGAGCGCAGCAGACCTTGCTGACCGCCTTCCTCGCCGCGTTCGGCGCAATCCTGGCAATCCCGCAGTCGGCATCGGCGCAGACGGCGTTCACGTTGCCAGCCCCGCCGTTCGACGTGCCGATGCTGCCGTCACCTTCCGGCAACTGGACCGTCATGGTCGGCATCGGCGGAGAGTACACGCCGGATTTCGTCGGATCGAAGAACGGGAAGCTCATGCCGATCCCGATCTTCTCCATTCGCCGTGCCGGATCGGTCGACCAGTTTCGCGGGCCCCGCGACAGCGCCAGTATCGCGCTGTTCGACGTCGGAAATTTTCGCGCGGGCCCTGCGTTCAAATACGTAGCGTCGCGTAGGAGCGATAAATATGCCGAGCTGACCGGCCTTGGCGACGTCAAGGCCCCATACGAGCTCGGCGGGTTCGTCGAATATTTCCCGGTCGACTGGCTGCGCCTGCGCAGTGAATTGCGCCAGGCATGGGCGGAAATACCGGCACGGTCGCCGATGTCTCCGCCGACGTCATCGTGCCGCTGATCCAAAGGCTCACGATCTCGGCCGGCCCGCGCTTCACCTGGAAAAGCACCAAGGCGACTGCGCCCTATTTCGGCGTCGACGCCGCGCAGTCCGTGGCGTCCGGGCTGCCGATGTACGATGCCAGAGGCGGTGCGCATTCGGTCGGCTTCGGCGGCCAGATCTCCTATCGCATCAATCCGCAGTGGGAAGTCCATGCCTATGTCGAGTACGAGAAGCTGCTGGGCGACGCCGCAGACAGCCCGCTCGTGAAGCTGCGGGGATCGTCGAACCAGACGACGATCGGCCTCGGTGCGTCCTATTCATTCGATTTCAGGATTCGATAGGTCACCATGCGCCGCATTGCTTTTCTATGGGTTGGCCTGGCGATCGCTTGCATCGCCCTCGGCGCGGCCGCGGCGTTCGAGACGCGCGCGACTCGGCTCCAGGCAATCAAGACCGTCGGCATCGTCTCGGCCATCGGCGAGGAGATGAGCCTGACGCAAGCCGGCCTGATCGCGCTCGGCAACGCCGGGCAAAGCCTCTCGATCAGCGCTTGGGGGCTGGACGAGCTGATCGTCCAGCAGGCGACGAAGCTGCTCGGCGGACGCTTTCGCGTGCAGGCGGTGAGCTACCGACGCGCCGCGTTTGCCGCGATCAGGGATTCGGCGGTTGCGCCCGTCAATCTCCTGCGCAGCGATCCGTTCAAGGAGCTGGTTCGCAGCGATGTCGCGCCCCAGGGGTTGGATGCGTACATCGTCATCACCCGGGCCAGATCGAAGCTCGGCAACGGCCGCAACGTCGAGGGCATCGGGCTCGCCCAATATCGGACGCTGCTTGCGGATTACGGCCTGATCCACGCGCTCTACGAGGTGCGCGTGATCGACGGCAAGTCGTTCGACGTGATCGAGAAGCGGGCGGCCGCGCCGCTCGACAACACGGGGACCATGCGGCTCGCCGGACCCAGCGGACCGATCGACGCGACGTTCGAGGGGCCCGCTGCGAGCGAACGGCTACGCGCGGCGATCACGGATCTCATCACGCGCAGCTTGCCCGTCACGCTGGGCGACATGCACCTGATCGACGGTCAGTGAGGCCGGTTGGCCCGGCTTCTAAAGCGCGATGAGATTGGTATGAATCGTCATCGCGCTTTAGGTTATTGTTTGAGCATGATCTTTCGGAAAACCGCTTTGCACTTTTCCGGATCATGCTCAGGTCACCGGCGCCGGATTGAACAGCGTGAGGTCGTTGTGGATGCCCCAACGGTCCGACCACGGCTTCGTGCGGCCGCTGGCGACATCGAGGATCAGGCGGAACAGGTCCCAGCCGGTTTCCTCGATGGTCTTCTCGCCGGTGGCGATGCTGCCGGCATCGAAATCGATCAGGTCCTTCCAGCGGCGCGCGAGCTCGGTGCGGGTCGCAACCTTGATCACAGGCGCAGCCGCAAGACCGTAGGGTGTGCCGCGGCCGGTGGTGAACACCTGCAGCGTCATGCCGGAGGCGAGCTGGAGCGTGCCGCAGATGAAGTCGGACGCGGGCGTCGCCGCAAATAGCATGCCCTTCTGCGTCGCCCTCTCGCCGGGCGAGAGCACGCCGGTGATGGCAGACGAGCCGGACTTGACGATCGAGCCGAGTGACTTTTCGACGATGTTGGCGAGGCCGCCCTTCTTGTTGCCGGGCGTGGTGTTGGCGCTGCGATCGGCGCCGCCGCGGGCGAGATAAGAGTCGTACCAGGCCATCTCGCGCACCAGCGCGCGGCCGACATCCTCGTTGATGGCGCGGCGGGTGAGGAGCTGGATCGCGTCGCGGACTTCGGTGACCTCGGAGAACATCACGGTCGCGCCGGCACGCACCAGCAGGTCCGCGGCAAAGCCCAGCGCGGGGTTCGCGGTGACGCCGGAGAAGGCGTCGCTGCCGCCGCATTGCAGGCCGATGACGAGGTCGGCGGCCGGGCAGGTCTCACGGGTGCGGGTGTTGAGGATCTTCAGGCGGGCTTCGGCCTGGGTCATGATCGCATCGACGATGGCGCCAAAGCCGTCGAAGGCTTCGTCCTGCATGCGCACGATGGCATCGCTGACGCCCTCCGGCACCAGTCGCTCGGGCGCGAGCTTTTCGCAGCCGAGGCTGATGACCAGGATCTCGCCGCCGAAATTCGGGTTCTGCGCGATGTTCTGCAGCGTGCGGATCGGAACGACCGCATCGGGGGCATTGATGGCGACGCCGCAGCCATAGGCGTGCGTCAGCGGCACGACGTCGTCGACGTTCGGGTATTTCGGCAGCAGCTCGGCGCGGATGCGCTTCACGGCGTATTCCATCGTGCCCTTGACGCATTGCACGGAGGAGGAGATGCCGAGGATGTTCTTGGTGCCGACCGAGCCGTCGGTGTTGCGAAAGCCTTCGAAGGTGAAGCCTTCGAGCGGCGGCAGCGGCGCGGGGACGGCGGTCGAGATTTCCAGCTTGTCGAGGGCAGGGGCCTCCGGCATGCGGATGCGCGCTTCGTCGACCCATTCGCCGGCCAGGATCGGCGACAACGCGTGGCCGATCACCTCGCCGTAGCGGATAATCGGCTGATCTTGCGCGATATCGACCAGTGCCGTCTTGTGCCCCTGCGGCACGAAGGCGCGCAGCGTCAGCCCGCTGGCGAAGCGGGAGCCGGCGGGAAGCCCGAAATCATTGACCACGATCGCGACATTGTCGCGCTCGTTGAGCTTGATGTAGCGGGGCTGCTCTTTCGCTGCGACGTCCTGGTCCATGGGAGGACTCCGAAAGTGTAGGGTGGGTTAGCGTAGCGTAACCCACCAATGTCTTCATCCGCGGAGGCAGAAGAGGTGGGTTACGCCAGCGGACCGCGCGTTGCGCAGCCGCGGGCTAACCCACCCTACGATCGTGGCCTATCAACCCGGATAGGTATAGGCGGTCTTCACCGTGGTATAGAACTCGCGCGCATAGGAGCCCTGCTCGCGGGCGCCGTAGCTCGAACCCTTCCGGCCGCCGAACGGCACGTGATAGTCGACGCCGGCGGTCGGCAGGTTGACCATCACCATGCCGGACTCGCTGTTGCGCTTGTAGTGCGAGGCGTATTTCAGGCTGCTCGTGCAGATGCCCGAGGCGAGGCCGAACTCGGTGTCGTTGGAGATCGCCAGCGCTTCCTCGTAGTTCTTGGCGCGGATGACGGCGGCGACGGGGCCAAAAATCTCCTCACGCGCGATGCGCATATTGTTGTTGGCCTCGGTGAACAGCGCCGGCTGGAGGTAATGGCCGGGCGTCTCGCGCTTGAGCAGCTCGCCGCCGAAGGCGAGCTTTGCGCCTTCGTCCTGGCCGATCTTGATGTAGCGCAGATCCTGGTCGAGCTGGCTCTGGTCGACCACGGGGCCGATATGCACGCCGGCCTTGAGCGCGTCGTCCACCGACAGGCCCTTCAGACGCTCGGCCACCGCCGCGACGAAGCGATCGTGGATGCCTTCGGTGACGATCAGGCGGGAGGAGGCGGTGCAGCGCTGGCCGGTCGAGAAATAGGCGCCGTTGACGGCGACCTCGACGGCGGTCTTCAGGTCGGCATCGTCGAGCACGACCAGCGGGTTCTTGCCGCCCATCTCGAGCTGGAACTTCTTCATCGGGTTCGACAGCACGCAGGCCTGCGCGATCTTGCGGCCGGTCTGCACCGAACCGGTGAAGGAGATCGCGGCCACATCCGGATGGTCGAGCAGGGTCTGGCCGACGACGGAGCCGGAGCCGACCACGAGGTTGAACACGCCGGCCGGAATGCCGGAGCGGGTGATGATCTCGGACAGCGCATGTCCCGAGCCCGGCACCAGCTCGGCCGGCTTGAACACCACCGTGTTGCCGTAGCAGAGCGCGGGCGCGATCTTCCAGGCGGGGATCGCGATCGGGAAATTCCAGGGCGTGATCATGCCGACGACGCCGACGGGCTCACGGGTGAGCTCGACGTCGAGGCCGGGACGGACGGAGGCGCCCTTCTCGCCGATCAGGCGCAGCGCTTCGCCGGCGAAGAACGCAAAGATCTGGCCGGCGCGCGCGACCTCGCCGATGCCCTCGGGGAGCGTCTTGCCTTCCTCGCGGGCGAGCAGGCGGCCGAGCTCTTCCTTGCGGGCGAGGATTTCGAGAGAAATCTTGTTCAGCGCGTCATAGCGCACCTGCGGCGTCGACTGCGCCCAGGCCGGGAAGGCGGCCTTGGCTGCCGCGATCGCCTTCTCGGTCTGCGCCTTGTCGGCCTTGGCGTACTCGCCGACGAGGTCGTTGGTGTTGGAGGGGTTGATGTTCTTGGTGACGCCGGAGCCGTCGACCCATTCGCCGCCGATGAAGTTCTTCAGGATCGCAGTCATGTAGTCCTCCGAGATTTTCTTAACGCACGAGGCAGGGACGCTTGTCGTCAAAGGTCCAGCCGGGGATCAGGTCCTGCATGGCAGTAGCGTCATCGCGGGCGCCGAGTCCATGCTTCTTGTAAAGCTCATGCGCGGTTTCGATGGCCGGGCGGTCGATTTCGATGCCGAGGCCCGGCCGCTCGGGCACGGCGATCTTGCCGCCCTTGATCTGGAGCGGCTCCTTGGTCAGCGCCTGGCCGTCCTGCCAGATCCAGTGGGTATCGATCGCGGTGACCTTGCCGGGCGCGGCGGCGCCGACATGGGTGAACATCGCGAGCGAAATGTCAAAGTGATTGTTGGAGTGCGAGCCCCAGGTCAGGCCGTTGTCGCGGCAGGTCTGGGCGACGCGCACCGAGCCCTGCATGGTCCAGAAGTGGGGGTCGGCCAGCGGRATGTCCACCGCCCCCAAGCGTAGTGCATGGGAGAGCTGGCGCCAGTCGGTCGCGATCATGTTGGTCGCGGTCGGCAGGCCCGTGGCACGGCGGAACTCGGCCATGATCTCGCGACCCGAGAAGCCGGCTTCGGCGCCGCAGGGATCCTCGGCATAGGCCAGGATGCCGTGCATGCCCTTGCAGAGGCTGATCGCCTCGTCGAGCGACCATGCGCCGTTGGGATCGAGCGTGACGCGTGCGCTGGGGAAGCGCTTTGCGATGGCGGTGACGGCCTCGATCTCCTGCTCGCCGCGGAGCACGCCGCCCTTGAGCTTGAAGTCCGCGAAGCCATAATGGTCGTGGGTGGCTTCCGCGAGCCGCACCACGGTCTCCGGCGTCATCGCCTCCTGGTGGCGCAGGTTGAACCATTCGGGCTTGCCGGTCTCGCCGCTGACGTAGTCAAGCTTGCTCTTGCGCCGGTCGCCGACGAAGAAGAGATAGCCGAGCGTCTCGACGCTCTTGCGCTGCTGGCCTTCGCCGAGCAGTGCGGCGACGGGCAGGTTGAGGTGCTGGCCGAGCAGGTCGAGCAGTGCGGACTCGATCGCCGTGACCGCATGGATCATCACGCGCAGGTCGAACGTCTGCTTGCCGCGGCCGCCGGCATCTCGGTCGGCGAACGCCGTGCGGACGTCGGCAAGGATGTTGTTCATCGCGCCGACGGTCTTGCCGATCACGAGATCGCGGGCATCCTGGAGCGTCTGCCAGATCTTTTGCCCGCCCGGTACCTCGCCGACGCCGGTGTGTCCGGAATTGTCGGTGAGGATGACGATGTTGCGGGTGAAGAACGGCGCGTGCGCGCCGCTCAGATTGAGGAGCATGCTGTCGCGGCCCGCGACCGGGATCACCTGCATCGATGTGACGACCGGTGCGCCGGAGACCTCAGTCTGGGCCATCGCACGCTCCTCCCTGTTGTTGTCTGTTATTCTGCAGCTTGTTGTGACGATCGGATGGCGGGGAGATTCTTCACCAGCGCGGTCAGCTCCGCAACCTCCTGCTCGGTGAGATCGGTCAGCGGCGGGCGGACCGGGCCGGAATCGCGGCCGATCACCTTCATGCCGGCCTTGATGATCGAGACCGCATAGCCCTTCTTGCGGTTGCGGATTGCGATCAGCGGCAGGATGAAGTTCTTCAGGCCGGCATGGATCGTCTCATGGTCGCGCTTGCGCACCGCGGCGTAGAAGTTGGTGGCGAATTCTGGAACGAAGTTGAACACGGCCGAGGAATAGGTCGTCACGCCCATGTCGAGATAGGGCAGCGCGAAGGTTTCCGCGGTCGGCAGGCCGCCGATATAGGTGAGGCGGTCGCCGAGCTTGGTGTAGACGCGGGTCATCAGCTCGATGTCGCCGATGCCGTCCTTGTAGCCGACGAGGTTCGGGCAGCGCTCGGCGAGGCGCGCCAGCGTATCGGGCTGCAGGATGGCGTTGTCGCGGTTGTAGACGATGACGCCGATCTTCACGGCGGCGCACACGGCTTCCACGTGGGCGGCAAGGCCGTCCTGCTCGGAATGGGTCAGATAGGGCGGCAGCAGCAACAGGCCGTCGGCGCCGGCCTTTTCCGCGCCGATCGCGATCTCGCGCGCGGTGGCGGTGCCGTAACCGGTGCCGGCGAGCACGGGCACGCGGCCCTTGGTCTCGTCGACGGCGATCTTGACCACCTGCGGAACCTCGGTCGGCGTCAGCGAGAAGAACTCGCCGGTGCCGCCGGCGGCGAACAGGCCGGCAACGTCATAGCCGCACAGCCAGTCCATGTTGGCGCGGTAGGTCGCCTCATCGAACGAATAGTCCGCCTTGAAGGGCGTGACGGGGAAGGACAGGAGGCCCGATCCGATCTTCTGGGCCATTTCCTGCGGGGTCATCTTGCTCATGGGCGCTGCTCCCTTAATTTGCGTGTTGTGGAGGACGCGGGCCGAAGCCTGCGCGTCCATGCGCCGTTGTTTAGGAGACCGTTCGATGCGCGTCCAAGCCAAAGCCTATATCGACCGATGCGGATTGAGCATCAATCGTCCGCTACCTCCGCGGAGGACAATTCGCCTGCGATTTTGACCAGAGCGGAGAGCAGCGGGTTCTCGTCGTCGCGGCGCCAGACCATGAACAGCTCGACGGGGACGCGGGTGCGCAGCTTCAACGGCCGCAGTCGCACGTCGGAGATCTTCAGGCTCGCAGCCGCGGCCGGCACGATGGCAAGGCCGAGGCCGGCGCGGACCATGGCGAGGATCGAATGGATCTGGCTCAGATGCTGCACATAGCGCGGCAGCACGTCGGCGCGGGTGAACAGCGCCACCAGCAGATCGTGGAAATATCGGCTCTCATAGGGCGAGTACATCACGAAGGGCTGGTCGTCGAAATCCTTGATGGTGATGGTCTCGGCATTCGCCAGCGGATGCTTCTTCGGGATCGCGGCGAGCAGGGGCTCGGCGACGACACGGCGGCTGGCCACTTCGGGGCGCGCGATCGGCGGCCGCAACAGCCCGGCGTCGATCTGGCCGGAGCTGAGCGCCTCGAACTGATCACCGGACACCATCTCCTTCAGCGAGAAATCGACCTCGGGCAGCTTGGCGCGGCAGGCGGCGACGAGCTCCGGGAGGAAGCCGTAGGCGGCAGCCGCCGTGAAGCCGATTTTCAGCGAGCCGGTTTTGCCGAGCGCGATGCGGCGGGCGACTTGCGAGGCGCTTTCCGCAAGCTTCAGGATGCGCCTTGCCTCGGGCAGGAAGCTGCGCCCCGCCGGCGTCAGGCGCACCGAGCGGCTGGTGCGCTCCAGCAGCGGCGCGTCGATGATGTGCTCGAGCACCTGGATCTGCCGCGACAGCGGTGGCTGGGTCATGTTCAGTCGCGCGGCGGCGCGGCCGAAATGCAGTTCTTCGGCCACCGTGACGAAACAGCGGAGCTGGTTGAGGTCGAACATCGATACATGCCTTAGATGGATAAGGCGTTTCCCCGGCACTTCTAGCATCGATCATCCCGAAAACAAAGACGGCGGCTGAGGAGCCGCCGTTGAGTTGCCTGGTCAAGCTCCCGCGGGAGCCCTCAGGAGGAACGTTTGAGCACCACCCGCTCGATCTTGCCGACCACCACGAGATAGGCGAACGCGGCCACCAGCGCATTGGCGCCGACGAACAGCAGTGCGCCGTTGAATGAGCCGGTCGCGGCCAGGATGTAGCCGATCACGATCGGGGTGCTGATCGAGGAGAGGTTGCCGAAGGTGTTGAACAGGCCGCCGGAGACGCCGCCGGCTTCCTTGGGCGAGGTGTCGGAGACGACCGCCCAGCCGAGTGCGCCGATGCCCTTGCCGAAGAAGGCGAGCGCCATGAAGCCGACCACCAGCGCCTGTCCGTCGACATAGTTGCAGGCGATGATCGACATCGACAGCAGCATGCCGCCGACGATCGGGATCTTGCGCGCCATGGTGAGCGAGCCGGTCTTGCGGAGAATGGCGTCGGAGATGACGCCGCCGAGCACGCCGCCGATGAAGCCGCACAGCGCGGGCAGCGTCGCGACGAAGCCGGCTTGCAGGATCGACAGGCCGCGCTCCTTGACGAGGTAGACCGGGAACCATGTCAGGAAGAAATAGGTCAGCGTGTTGATGCAGTACTGGCCGAGATAGACGCCGAGCATCATGCGGTTGGAGAGCAACTGGCGGATGTGATCCCACCCGGAGCCGGACTCGGGCGCACGCTCCTGCACCAGATCGTTTTTGGGCGCGTCGAGATCGACCAGCGCGCCGCCTTCCTTGATGTAATCGAACTCGGCCTCGTTGATGCCGGGATGCTCCTTCGGGCCGTAAACGGTCTTGATCCAGACCAGGCCCATGATGACGCCGAGCCCACCCATCACGAAGAATACGAAGCGCCAGCCGTAATCATGCGCGATCCAGCCCATTAGCGGCGCGAAGATCACGGTGGCGAAATACTGTCCCGAATTGAAGAAGGCCGATGCGGTGCCGCGCTCATTGCCGGGAAACCAGGCGGCGACGATGCGGGCGTTGGCGGGGAACGAGGGCGCTTCCGCGACGCCGACAAGGAGGCGAAGTGCGAACAGCACGATGATGGCGGCGCCGGCGCTGAGGAAGCCGACCCAGCCCTGCATCATCGTGAACAGCGACCAGACGATGATGCTGAAGGCATAGACGAGGCGCGAGCCGTAGCGGTCGAGCAGCCAGCCGCCCGGCACCTGCGCCGCGACATAGGACCAGCCGAAGGCCGAGAAGATCCAGCCCATGGCGACGGGATCGAGATGCAGCTCTTTCGAGAGTGCGGGGCCCGCGATCGACAGGGTGGCGCGGTCGGCATAGTTCACGGTCGTGACCAGGAACAACATGGTCACGATGAACAGCCTGACGCGAGACCTCCTCACGTCCGCTGCGGACGACACCACTGCGCTCATCACGCGCCTCCTTAGAACTCGAAATTTCCTCACCGCGACTCCTAGAGGCGCGCGCGGCAAAGTGTCCAAGTTCAAGGGAGTATCGATCGATGCCGTTTTTGGATCGATGGAACGGCAGGTGCGGGGAACGATCGTGAGGTGACGAGAATGTGCGATCGTGATGCGCGAGGTCGTGCTCCGCACACCACCGTCATTCCCCGCGAGAGCGGGGAATCCAGTACGCCGCAGCTTCTCGATTCAATCACCGCTGTCACGGAGTACTGGATCGCCCGCTTTCGCGGGCGATGACACCGAGTATGTGGGAGCAGTATCGTGCTATTGCTGCGTGCCCAGCAGCGGCGCCAACAGTCCGCGCGTCACGCCGGGCGGCACAGCATCGAGGCCGAGCACGCTGCTTGCGGCGGGCAGTGCTGCGTCCGCCATCGCGGCGTGGCCTTCCGCGCTTGGATGCACGGCGCCGCCGTAGACGGCGGAGAGCACGCCCCAGGTGGCGTCGTGGATGTCGGTCGGCTGGCTCGCCGCCGGCAGACCTTGCGGATAGGTCATCGCGGCAAAATAGCTGTCATTGGCATCGCGGACCCAGCGCGCGCGCGGCAGGTAGGCGCGATACTCCGAGGCGCCGCGGCCGCACAGCATCGGCTGGCTGGCTGCGCTCACGATATCGGGATTGAAGCTCTGGCCGTTCTCGGCGAAACACGTGCGGTCGAATTCGGGATCGTTGCCCGCATGGGCGCAGAAGCCGTGATCGGCGAACACTGCCTGGTGCGAGTCCACAAAGGTCATGCGATCGGCTTCGGGATCGCGGCACAGTGCGCCGCGCGTGCAGGTGGCGAGCCCCTTCAGCTGCGGCAGGAATTCGGTGTCGACGAAGGTCGAGACGCGAGCGAGGCGCTGCGGATCGGCGTTGAAGGACGGATGGATGTCGAACCCGGCGCGGCCGCCGCGGCAGGGCACGCCGCCATCGGCGAGCGCTGGATTGGCGTAGGAGACATAGACCACGTGCGAGAGGTCGCCGCTGACGAGCGGCTTCAGCGCCTCGCGCAGCTTGGCGAAATTCTGCGGCAGCTCGCGCGCCAGTGCATCGCGGGAATCGTCGACGCTCGCCATTACGCCGGAGCGGCGGAACAGCGCGCGCTCGGTCGCGGTGTCGACGATGACGTCGGCGACGAGGCCGGAGAAATAGACGTCGTTGGCGCCGACCGAGAGCAGCACGAGATCGAGCGTGCGGTCCGGCTGGCGCTTTTTCGCCGCGGTGAGCGCCTCACGCAGCTCGGCGACCTGGGCGTTCACGCTGGTGTTGCAGACGCCCGTCTTGCCGGGCGGGCATTCGCGGGCGCGCTGCGAGCCCAGCAGACCGTCGCCGATGCTGGCGCCGGTGCAGGCGAGTGGCAGAAAGGTCACCGCGATGTGGGTGTAGCGCACCGCGAGCGCGAGAGCCGTGCGGGCCTGGTAGCTGTAGAGCGAGCGGTGGCAGGGCGAGTTGAACCAGAGCGCGCCGTAATGCTGCCAGTTGGCGAGCGTGTCGGGTGCTTCGCAGGCGCGGCCACCTTTATAGCCGGCACGGCTCGGCCGGTAGTATTGCGCACCGGCGGTACCGAGATAGGAGCGGAAGCAGAAGCCCTCGTCCGACAGCGCCAGCGGCCGGTCCGGGTTGCCTTCGCCGGAGGCGATGCTGTCGCCGAGCCCGGCGACGAAGATGTCGCGGACCTGGATCTCGGCCTGGACGCGCTGGGTCGGATCGGAGCCGGAGGAGACGTCGACGCTCGCGACCGTCTGCTTGCCGTAGCGGACGCGCAGGTTGATCGGCTCGGCGCAATCGAAAGTCGAGGTCTGCGGCCCGTCGCCGTCGTCGAACGACCAGGCGCAGGTGGCGCCGACCGGCACTGCGCCGGTCAGGCGCACGGTCACCGGATGATCGGTCGGGGTGAGGTAATTCTCTTTTACGTTGTCGCGGGTGCAGGGCTGGTTGACCCGGCCCTGGAGGTCGATGCAGAGCCGGTTGACCATGTTGCGGGCCCAGCCGCGGCCCTCGCTCTGGAGCTCCAGCGACTGCTCGGCGGCGAGGATGCTGCGGTTACGCGCGTTCTCGACATGGAGCTGGAAGTCGCGCTCCTCGCGGAACAGGCGGAAGCGGTTGCGCACCTCCCAGGATATTTGCATCGCACCGGCGCCCTGCGCGGCGGCGCGCTCGAGCGGCAAAGACGTCAGAATCCCGGCAAGCAGCAGGAGGCCTGCGGGAAGGGTACGAAAGGAAAAAGGGATCATGGCCCGCGTGTTCAACGGCAAAGTTGAGGCGGAAATAAGAGAGCATTGCTGCGCCGCCCGCAACCTCTGTCTGACGGTCGCCCGCCCGCCTTACCGCTTGCTGGCCTGTCGCAACGACCGCTCGCGTTCCATCGCTGCTACCTGCTTGGGCAGGTTGCCTTGCGCGCAGGCCTCGGCCAGCCGCCGCCGCTCCTGCCAGGGCTCCACCACGTTCATCCAGAGCTCGCGCGCGCCCATGATGGAGATGGCGAGGCCGAACGGGATCACGAAATAGAGGATGCGGAAGACCAGCAGGGTCGCCAGAAGCTGCTCGCGGCCGAATTCGGGCAGCGCGACCAGCATGGCGACATCGAACACGCCGATCGAGCCGGGCGCGTGGCTGGCAAAGCCGATCAGCGTCGCCAGGATGAACACCACCGCCAGCGACATGAAGTCGATCGACGGATTGGCCGGCATCAGCAGGTACATCGCCGTCGCGCAGAAGCCGAGATCGACCACGCCGATCAGGATCTGGACCAGCGTCAGCGGCGCCGAGGGCAGCACCACCTTCCAGCCCTTCTGGCCGAGCTCGCGGCGCTTCTCGCCCATGCAGAGCCAGACCAGATAGGCGCCAATCGAGGCGAGGCCGCCGAGCCCGATCAGCCGGTTGATCGACGACGGCAGTTGATCCATCGATGAGGCGGCATCCGGATGGATGACCATGCCGATCGAGAGCACGAAGATGTTACCGAGCCAGAAGGTCAGGCCTGACAGGAAGCAGATCTTCGCGACGTCGATCGCGTTCAGCCCGTAGTCCGAATAGATCCGGAAGCGGATCGCGCCGCCGGTAAAAACGGTGGCGCCGATGTTGTGGCCGATCGAATAGGACGTGAAGCTGGAGAGTGCTGCGATGCGATAGGGCACATGCTTCTTGCCGATCGTTCGCAGTGCAAAATAGTCGTAGAAGGTCAGCGTACAGAACGCGAAGACGACGCAGATCGCCGCCAGCCCGATATTCCCGCGGGGAATCTCGGTCAACGCGGTCAGGATGACGCCGGTATCGATGTCCTTGAGGGTGCGCGCAAGCGTGGTGATCGCGAAGGCGATGATGAAGACGCTCGCGGCAACACCGAGCCGTCGCCAGCCGATCCATCTCTTGAAGCCGCGCTTCAGCGCGGGCAGCAGTCCGTGCATTCATCCTCCCGGCGGGGGGCAAGACCGATCGGCCAGACATTGACCGGTCGGGCGCGATCACTGCCCGAAATGGGCTTCGACCGCTAGGCATGTTGTAGCTCATTTAAGGCAAAAACAGCGACTTGTGCAGCCCTTGACAACGATAGGTTCTGCGTTCGACCGATAGGTTCTGCGGTGGACCGCCGCTTTTGTCATATGTGGTTCATATCGGGCGCGCGTTAAGCATATGAGTCGGGGCACCTGCCCGGAACGCGCGTCCGCATCTTGACATGATTTCGTGTCCGCCCGCAGTCGGCATTGTTCCAGCGCAAGCGATGCGAGCTTTTTTGGAACGTCGGTACCGTGCGCTGGTTAGCGCTCCATCAGCAATCGAACATGGCGGAATAATCGGCTTTTCGTGCGAGCCGACGCCTCCGTGTTCCCGAAACCGAGAGGATCGGAACGATGGGACTGTTCACAAAAGATATCAAAACCATGAACGACCTGTTCGTGCACCAGCTTCAGGACATCTATTATGCCGAGCAGCAGCTCACCAAGGCGCTTCCGAAAATGGCAGATAAGGCCACCGATCCGCAGTTGAAGCAGGGCTTTTTGACGCACCTCGAAGAAACCAAGCAGCACGTCAAGCGGCTCGAGGAAGTATTCAAGATGCACGGCACGCAGGTGAAGGCGGTCGACTGCCCGGCCATCGACGGCATCATCGAGGAAGCCGACGAGACCGCCGGTGAAGTCGCCGACAAGGCAGTGCTGGACGCCGCCCTGATCAACGCGGCCCAGGCCGCGGAGCATTACGAGATCGTCCGCTACGGCAGCCTGATCGCCTGGGCCAAACAGCTCGGCCGCAACGACTGCGCCACCGTGCTCGCCAAGACGCTGGAAGAAGAGAAGGCGACCGACAGGAAGCTGACCGCGCTCGCCGAGAGCAAGGTGAACCTGCGCGCGGCGAGCTAGGACCGGGCGTAGCTGCGAAAAAGGCGTCGCGCGGTCATCCGCGCGGCGTTCGCATTTGACGCATCCATAATACGATCATTGTCGAAGCATGAATGCGGGCTGGAAGCGTATGTTTCGCATGGGGCTGCAACCGAGGTGGCAGCATGCGAGCCAGCACCATCAAATATGAACCCCTCGACAACGGAGCCGGCGCGCAGCGTGCCGGCTCGCGCCTTGCGACCTCCCTCACGCTTGCCGCGATGAGCCTCGGCTATGGCGTGGTGCAACTCGACGTCACCATCGTCAACACCGCGCTCGACGCGATGGGTAAAACGCTCGGCGGCGGCGTCGCTGAGCTGCAATGGGTGGTCAGCACCTACACCATCGCCTTTGCCGCCTTCATTCTGACCGCAGGTGCGCTCGGCGACCGCATCGGCGCCAAGCGCATCTTCATGGCGGGGTTCGCAATCTTCACCGCGGCCTCGCTCGCCTGCGCGCTGTCGCCCAACGCCATCGTGCTGATCGCAGCACGGCTAGTCCAGGGGCTGGCGGCGGCGATCCTGGTGCCGAATTCCCTGGCGCTGCTCAATCATGCCTATGCGGACGACCGCGAGCGTGGCCGTGCCGTGGCGGTCTGGGCCGCCGGAGCGAGCCTGGCGCTGACTGCCGGTCCCTTCGTCGGCGGCGCGCTGATCACGCTGGTTGGCTGGCGCGCGATCTTCCTGGTTAACCTGCCGATCGGTCTTGCCGGCTTGTGGCTGAGCTGGCGCTACGCCAGCGAGACCACGCGCTCGCGCGCGCGCGAGATCGATCTGCCGGGACAGCTCGCCGCGATCGGTGCGTTGGGCGCGCTTGCCGGCGCGATCATCGAAGCTGGCGCGCTCGGCTGGAGCCATCCAGCCGTGATCGCAGCATTCGTTGCCTCAGCCGCATTCGCCGTGCTCTTCGTCTGGCGCGAGAGCCGCACCGTGCAGCCGATGCTGCCGCTGGCGCTGTTCAGTCACCGGCTGTTTACCCTGACCACGATCGTCGGCCTCCTCGTCAACATTGCGATCTACGGCCTGATCTTCGTGCTGAGCTTGTATTTCCAGAGGATCAACGGGCTGTCGGCCTGGTGGACCGGGCTCGCCTTCGTGCCGATGATGGGCGCGGTGCTGCCGGTCAACCTGCTGGCGCCGCGTCTGGCCGAGCGCTTCGGCTCGTGCCCGACCATCGTGGTCGGCGCCTGTATCTCGGCGCTCGGCTGTCTCGGGCTGCTCTGGACCGAAGCCGGGACCAGCTACTGGGCGATCTTTGCGCAGATGATCGCGATCAGCGGTGGACTTGGCCTGCTGGTGCCGCCGCTGACCTCCACCTTGCTTGGCAGCATCGACAAGGCGCGCTCCGGCATCGCCGCCGGCGTCCTGAACGCGACGCGGCAGACCGGCAGCGTGCTCGGCGTCGCGCTGTTCGGCTCGCTGGTGGCCTCGGACAGTGCATTCATGACGGGCCTTCACCAGTCGCTAATCATATCGGCGGCCGTCCTGCTGCTCGCCGCCGCCGTGATCGGCCTCGGCGCAAATGCACCTGACGCAAAGGCGCAAGGGCACTCAATGTGAGCGATCCCACACATTCTCTGTTCACCATTCCCGAAACCGGCACATAGCCGGTTACCGACTGTCCATCTCTGCCGGTTCTAGTGCGGTTGGAATAGGGACCGGCAATGTATCAAGTTCTTTACTGCCTGACGGATCAGCATGATTGGCGTCTGGTCGCACTCGGTGGAGCGGTGTGTCTGCTCGCCAGCGCGGCGGCGATCAGCCTGTTCCACCGCGCGCGTGCGGCGCGCGGGGGAGCTCGCGTATCGTGGGTCGCGCTTGATGCCGTTGTCGCCGGCGGCGGCATTTGGGCGACCCATTTCATCGCGATGCAGGCTTACGGGCCTGGTGCGGGCGGCGCTTACAACATTCCGTTGACGGTCCTGTCGCTGATCTTCGCGATCGCGGTCACCTTCATCGGGCTGAGCATCTCGGTGTCGGTGACGCGGGCGGGCCTGGTTGCGCTCGGCGGCGCCGTCGTTGGTGGCGGCGTTGCCGCCATGCATTACACCGGCATGATGGCGCTCGAGATTCCCGCGCACATCGGCTGGACGACCGGCACAGTGACGGTCTCGATCATCCTCGGTATCGTTCTCGGGTCGCTTGCCCTGGTCGTTGCAGGGCGGCGCGACAGCCTTGCGGGCGCGCTCGGCGCGACGGTGCTGCTGACGCTTGCCATCGTCTCACATCATTTCACCGCCATGGGCGCCGTGGAGCTGACGCCGGATCCTGCGGTCGTGATCAGCGGCCTGTCGATCCCGCCGGCCTCATTGTCGATCCTCACCGCCAGCGCCGCCGCTGCGATCATCGCGATCGCGCTCGCGGCGGCTCTGCTCGACCGCCGCGCCAAGGGCGAACTGGGACGCCAGCAAGTCGTGCTGGATACCGCGCTCGAGAACATGTCGCAGGGATTGTGCATGTTCGATGCGGACGGCAAGATCCAGCTCTTCAACGAGCGCTACGCAGCGTTGCTCGGCCGCACCGACATTCCGCTCGCCGGCCGCCTGCTCGTCGACGTGTTGCGGGAAGAGCAGGCCAAGGGCCAGTGGCAGGGCGATGCGGGCGAATTCTTCGCGCGCCTCGTGGCCGACGCGTGCGAGGGCCGCACGACCAGCCAGGTCGTCACCCGGTTCGGTCGCTCCATCCGCGTCGTCAACCAGCCGATGCAGGGCGGCGGCTGGGTCGCGACTTTCGAGGACATCACCGAATGGCTGGAGGCGCAGGCCAAGATCTCGCACATGGCGCGCCATGACGCGCTGACCAATCTGCCGAACCGCGTGCTGTTCCACGAGCAGCTCGAGCAGGGACTGCGCCGGGCGAAGTCGGGCGACCAGCTCGCGGTGCTGTGCCTCGATCTCGATCACTTCAAGGACGTCAACGACTCGCTCGGCCATCCCATCGGCGATGCGCTGCTCAAGGAAGTCGGTCGCAGGCTGAAGGCCACTGTCGGCGCGAGCGACACCGTGGCGCGGCTCGGTGGCGACGAGTTCGCCGTGGTCCAGATCGGGCGCTCCGAGGAAGCCGCGGCGCGAGCCCTTGCCGGCCGCCTCGTCGAGGTGATCTCTGCGCCTTACGAGATCGACGACCATCAGATCGTGATCGGCGTCTCGATCGGCATCTCGCTGTCGCCGCAGGACAGCGACAATCCGGACGAGCTGTTGAAGAACGCCGACCTCGCGCTGTACCGCGCCAAGGCGGACGGCCGCGGCACCTATCGCTTCTTCGAGACCGGCATGGATGCGCRTGCGCAGGCGCGGCGGCTGCTGGAGATGGACTTGCGGGCGGCGTTGCTGCGCGACGAGTTCGAGGCGTACTACCAGCCGATCCGCGACGTCGCCAGCGGTCGCGTCGTCGCCTTCGAGGCGCTGCTGCGCTGGAACCATCCGCAGCGCGGCCTGATCGCCCCCATCAACTTCATTCCGGTGGCCGAGGAGACCGGCCTCATCGTCCAGCTCGGCGAGTTCGTGCTGCGCAGCGCCTGCAGTGACGCCGCCACCTGGCCGGACGATGTCGATGTCGCCGTCAACCTGTCGCCGGTGCAGTTCAAGAGCCCGAACCTGATTGCATCCGTGACCGATGCGCTGGCCGCCTCGGGGCTCGCGGCGCGGCGGCTCGAGCTCGAGATCACCGAATCGGTGCTGCTCCAGAACAGCGAGGCGACGCTGACCACCCTGCACGAGCTGCGGGCCATGGGCGTGCGGATCTCGCTCGACGATTTCGGCACCGGCTATTCGTCGCTGAGCTACCTGCGCAGCTTCCCGTTCGACAAGATCAAGATCGACCGCTCCTTCGTGTCGGAGCTTGCGACGCGCGAGGATTCCATGGCGATCATCCGCGCCGTGACCGGCCTCGGGCGCAGCCTCGGCATCGTCACCACGGCGGAAGGCGTCGAGAACGACGCGCAGCTCGAGCTGCTGCGGCGCGAGGGCTGCACCCAGGCGCAGGGCTATCTTTTCAGCAAGCCGCGGCCCGCATCCGATGTCGCGTTGATGCTGAACCGGCCGCGGCTGCTCGCCTCGGCCTGATGTCTAGCCGCGGCGCAGCGCGAAATGCGCGCCGCAAAACGCCATCACGGCGCCAAGACATAGCGCGGCGAGCCCGGCGAGCACGACCGAGACGGACGGGATCGGGCTCGGCGCCGAGGCCACCTGGCCCGCACCGGCAAGCAGCAGCACGCCGACCGCGATCAGGAACTGCCGCATCCGCTGCGGGATCTGTCCGGAGACGGCGCTCTGCATCAATGTCGCCGTGAAATAGCCGCCGGAGAAACCCACCGTGGCAATCAACCACCAGGCGATCGCTGCGCCCGCGGGTATGAATTCGTGCGTGTCGGAATGCCAGAGCCCGCCGAGGTCGAGCCCGTAGCGCGCGCCCAGCATGTGCACCGCGAGCGCGAGCAGCACTCCGGAGATCACGGCGGCGCCGAGAATCAGGCGGCGCGGAAAAAAGGTCGTCTCAGCCATGCCCCGCTTGTAGGATGGGCGAGGGCGATCGCGCAAGCCGATCGCAGGCGGGATTGCGCGGACGGGATTGATTGTGGGGATACAGGTTTCGGGAGCGCAAGGCCCGTCGGTCACGAGCTACGCCTACAAGGCGTCGCTGATCGGCTCGGCGCATCGTTTCGAGCTGACGGACGAGGGCCTGTCCTGGCACATCGCCGGCCGCTCCGGCCTGTGGCGCTATGACGAGATCTCGGCGATCCGGCTGTCGTTTCGCCCGGTGTCGATGCAGCAGCACCGCTTTCGCGCCGATGTCAGCCACACCGGCGGCGGCCGCATCAGGATCCTGTCGACGAGCTGGCAGACCGCGGCGTTAATGGCGCCGCAGGGCAACGGTTTTCGCGATTTCATCATCGAACTGCACGCACGTATGGCGCAAGCCGGCAGCCGCGCCGAATTGACCGCAGGCCTCGGCCGCAAGACCTATGCGGCGGTGCTGGCCTTCCTGGCGGTGCTGACGGTGGCGATGACGGGGCTGCTGATCCGCGCGCTCCTGATCGGCGAATTCGCCGGCGCCCTGTTCATCATCGGTTTTGCCGCGCTGTTCGCCTGGCAGGTCGGTGGCTTCGTGCGGCGCAACCAGCCGCACAGCTACAGTTTCGATCGTGTGCCGAAGGCCTTGCTGCCTTAGGTGCAATCGGCCGCAATCAAACGTGACTTTGCGCTCCTGCGCCGGTGTCGAATCGTGCTGTCATGCCAACCATGGATCGCAACAGGCAGCAGCCTACAGCGGATGAGATCGTCGAAATCAACCGTACGCATCTGATCGATACGCCGCTCCGGCCGGCCGATCTGTTGTTCATGTTCGGCACCCGCGAGGACGTTGGCTTGCGCGCGGACACCGCCGCGACGCTGTGGCGCGAGGGCCTTTTCCGCAGGTCGATTGTCAGCGGTGGCGTGACGCCGGGCTCGGAGCAATCTGAGTGCACCATCATCAAGGCAGCGATGGTCGCGGCCGGCATTCCCGCGGACCTCATCCTCGAGGAACATCGCGCGATGAACACCGGCGAGAACGTGATTTTCTCGCTGCCGATCATTGATGCGGCGCTTGGACTGCGAAACATCCGGAGCGTGATCTGCCTCGGCAACACCTGGACGGCGCGCCGCTACCCGATGACGCTGCACCGGTACTGGCCTGACGTCGAGAAGATGCTGCTCACCGTCGACAGCTTTGCGACGCCGCGCGCGCTCTGGCACACCAATGTCGAGTTTCGCCGGCGTGTCCTGCACGAATGGGACAAGATCGAGCCGTACAAGGCGAGGGGCTTCGCGGAATGGCCGGCGACCTGAGCGGCGAAGGGCCGGATCTTTGTTGCGACGCGTTTTCGAACCGGTATCACTTCGCTCGCAACGCTCTGGCTTACTCCGTCGAGTCGAAATCCTCTTCCTTGGTGCCGAGCAGCGACACGAGTGTGCGCAGGCCGGAATCGAGCTGCTCGAGCGAGGGCGGGGCGAGCGCGAGCCGCACCGCGTTCGGTGCATGTCCGTGCGCAATTGCAAACGTCGAGGATGGTGTCAGTGCGATGCCCCGCCGGGCTGCTGCGGCGACGAAGGTCTGCGAGCGCCAGTGTGGCGGCAGCGTCAGCCACAAATGATAGGAGCGCGCGTCGGCCGCGATCTGGTAGCCGGCAAGCAGCCTTGCCGCGGTCTGCTGCCGGCGCGCAGCGTCGATCCGTTTCAGCCGCGTCAGCTCGGCGACGGTGCCGTCGGCCATCAGCCGCTGCCCGGACGCCAGCGCGTGGCCCGAGGCGATCCAGCCGCCGGTCCGGACCGCGCTCATCACGCTCTCGCGCAGATGCGGCGGGGTCACGAGGATGCCGAGCGCGAGGCCCGGTGCGACCTTCTTGGACAGGCTGTCGATCACGATGCAACGGTCCGGCCCGAGCGCTGCCAGCGGTGTGTCGTCGGCGAGGAAGCCGTAGACGGCGTCCTCGATGATGGTGAGATCGAGCTTCTCGGCAACGCGCATGATGTCGGCGCGCCGCGTCGCGTTCATGGTGACGCCGAGCGGGTTCTGGATGATGGGCTGGAGATACAGCGCCGACAGATGCGCTTCGCGATGCGCTTTCTGGATCGCATCGGGCCGTGCGCCGTATTCGTCCATCGGAATCGGGACCAGCGTCACGCCGAGCCGCGCCGCGATGCTCTTGACGTAAGGGTAGGTCAGCGCCTCGACGCCGCAGCGGCCGCCGGTGGGAACGAGGGCGGCGAGCGCGGCGGCGAGCGACTGCTTGCCGTTGGCGGTGAAGACGATCTGCTCGGCCTGCGGCGTGAAATCCTTGCGCGCGAGATAGGCGACGGCCGCATTGCGCGCGCTCTTGGTGCCGGTGCTGGTCGAGACGCGCAGGGCGGATTCGAGCGCGTCGACGCGCTCGAGCCCGGCAAGGCTCTTGGCGATCATCGCCCATTGCTGCGGCAATAACGGATAATTGACCTCGAAATCGATCCGCGCGTCGCGCGGCTCGCTCAACGCCTCGACCTCGCGCTTGATGTCGCCGGAGATGAACGTGCCGCGGCCGACCTCGCCGACGACGAGCCCGCGGCGAAGCAACTCCGTATAAACCCGGCTCGCGGTCGAGACCGCGATGCCGCGGTCATAGGCAAAGTTGCGCTGTGGCGGCAGCCGGTCGCCGGGCCTTAACGTGCCTTTAGTGATATCGGCCGCAATGGCATCGGCAAGCTTCACGTATTCGAACTTGGACATTATTGCACCGAGAGCAATGTTTTACTTGCTCCGAGTAGTGTACTGGAGCATTTAAGTTCCATCAAGTTCCGCGATTGAGCCGAGGAGAGCGAGAGCAATCCGAGGGCAAATGAGGTGCAGGCGCTCACAGCGTCCGCGCCAACGGCACCTGCTTCGCTGCGCGGACAATAGGCCGGAGAAGAAAAATGACCACGATCTCGCAAACTGCCGGGCGGAGTTTACGCCCATCCTCGTCGGGCGGATTTTTCAGCACGCTCGCCAACGTTGCCCATGCGCTGTTCGATCGCCTGGAGCGCCGCTCTGCCGTCAAGACGCTGAACGAGCTCGACGACCACGCCTTGCGCGACATCGGGATCACGCGCAGCCAGATCGAGGACGCCGTCTACGGGCAGTTCAAGGCCGAGCTGACGCGGTATCTGTGAGTTTGTTCGGCCGCCACGCCCGCAAGTCCGGGCGTGGTGACAATGCCTCCGCTCGCAATGACAGCGTTTGTTGTGGCGCTCAGTGCCTGACCACTAGCACCGAGCACTTGGCGTAGCGCACGACGTGCCCGGCATTGGAGCCGAGGAAATAGGTGCGCATCGCCGGCCGGTGCGAGGTCATCACAATCAGGTCGGCCTTCATGTGCATGGCCTCCTCCAGGATCTCATGATAGATGCCGCCCTGTCGCACCACGCTGGAAATGCGCCCCGTCTCGATGCCTGACTCCCGCGCGACGATGGCGAGTGCTTCCTCGGAGGTCTGGCGCTGCTGCTCGTCGAAATCGGCCGGGACGTATTCGGCGAGCATCACCGGCGTCATCGGCAGCACGTTGAGCAGTCGTATCGATCCGCTCCAGGTCTGCGACAGCGTTATCGCGGTCGCGAGCGCCGGCTTGGCCAGATCGGTGTCGGCGAGGTCGATGGGCACGAGGATGGACTTGAACATCTGCGTCTCCCAATTGACCAAGCTAGGATCAACCGGTCGAGACGGCGCGCCCCGCGCGTCTCAACCCGATCGAAGCAGCTTGGGGCTGACGAACAGCACCAGTTTGCCGCGGCGGTAGGCCACGTCACCCCAATCCTTGACGTCAAAGTCGAAGATCGCAAGCCCCGACGTGGGCAGATTGTGAGCGAGCGCCTTGACGCCGGCCGGATCGCCGCCGCCCATCAGCATCAGCGCGGCCTCGTGCATGCCGGGATTGTGGCCCACCAGCAGCAACTGCTTCGGGTTGGCCGGAACAGTTGCAGTGCGAATGGATTCCAGGATCTGGGCGGGATCGGCGCCGTAGAGTTCGGGCAGGACCTCCACCTGCGGCGCTGCGACGCGGTCCTTCATCGTCTCCCAGGCAATGTCCCAGGTCTGCCGGGCCCGGACGGCGTGCGACACCAGCACGGCCGCGGGGAAGGGGGGATGGGTGGCGAGCCAATCCCCGATCTGCGCGGCATCCTTGTGGCCGCGGTCGTCGAGGCGACGATCCTGGTCACGGCCGCTCGGCGCGTCAGTCTCGGTCTTGGCGTGACGCAGCAGCATCAAACGGCGCATGGCATTCTCGAATCGTTACGCGTCCAGATAATCTACAGGCGCCGGTTGAGGACAAGGTGACAAGGGCCCGATCGGTCCTTTAAGGAAACGACATGAGCGAGACTTTCACAAGCGTGTCCCAGGAAGAAGCCGGCTTTCGTGAACGCACGCGACTGTCGTTTGATCTCGACGCCGACATCTGCGTGATCGGGGCCGGGCTTGCCGGGCTCTCCATCGCGCTGGAGGCAGCCCGGCTCGGAGCCAGCGTCGCGGTGCTCGAGGGCCGCCATATCGGCTGGAACGCCTCCGGAAACCAGCTCGGCACCGTGATGCCGGGCTTTGCGCTGCCGCTCGCAGATTTGATCGAGCGCATCGGCTTCGAGGACGCGCGCGAATTGTGGACACTGGCGAAGGAGGGCGCCGAGTTCGTCCGGGCCAACGCCACCGAAGAGAACATCCCCGGCATTGGCCCGAGCGATGGCGTGCTGGAGGTCTCCAACGTCGATGCCGGCGACCGGCTGATCAGCCGGTTGCAGATGCTCCACGAGGATTTCGACACGGAGGTCGAGGGCTGGCAGGTGGATCGCGTCCGCGAGGCGCTCAAGACCGACCGTTACTTCCACGGCGTCTATTATCCCCGGGCGTTCCAGGTCGACGGCCGCAAATATGTGCACGGCCTCGCAGCGCTGGCGCGGCGGGCGGGAGCGCGCATCTTCGAAGATACGCCGGTCGTCAGCATCGATCATTCCGGCATCCGCAAGCGCATCGTCACGCCGTCGGCGCGGCTGCGCGCCACCCACATCGTGCTCGCGGGCAACATCCACCTCGGCGCGCCCTTGAGGCGCCTGTCGGAGACGCTGCTGCCGGTCTGGCGCTATGCCGGGATTACCGCCCCGCTCGGCGAGCGCGTGCACGAGATCGTGGCGTTCAAGGGATCGGTGATGGATTCCGACGGGGTCGACCATTTCCGTGTCGTCGACGGCGACCGCCTGATGTGGGAAAGCCCCGAGACCACCTGGGCCGCGCGTCCGCAGCGCTTTGCGGGCGCGGTCAGGCGGCGGATCATATCGATTTTCCCCCAGTTCGGCGATGTCGAGATTACCGACATGTTCGGCGGCGCCACCGGCCAGACCGTGCACGGCATGCCGCAGATCGGCCAGTTGCGCAAAGGCCTGTGGGTGGCAAGCGGGTTCGGCCGCCAGGGCATGAACACCTCGGCCATGGCCGGGCAGCTGATCGCGCGCAGCATTTTGGGGGGCGACGACCGCTGGAAGCTGTTCTCGCCATTCGAGCTGGTCTGGGCGGGCGGCACGACCGGACGGGTCGCGGGCCAATTGGTGGGAGTCTGGGGCAGGGCGAGTTCCGCCGCCGCAGGCTCGCTTGCTCGCTACCGCGAGCGGGCGCGGGTTAAGGACCGGGAACGCGAGGCGCGGCTGGCCGAAGCCAACCGGGCCGCCGGCACCGGTCCGCGCCGTCCGCCGCCGGGCGTCCGGCCGCGGCCGGCCCCTCCGTCGAAACCTGCGGCTGAGCGCGTGGAACCGGTTCCGCAGGACGACATCGTCTCGCAATAAGTTGAGAAAAACCCCGGCCGGACGTGTAACGTCGGCCGTTAGAGCCCGTATCTCAGGGCGTGGACTCCCCGCGCACGGAGAATGAGATGTTTGATCGCCGCATCCTGCTGACGACTGTTGCCGGCCTGTTCGGCCTTTCGGCCTTCCGCTGGCTGAGAGGAACGCCTGCCGAGGCTGGAGAGAAGGCCACGCAAAAATTCGAGATCGAGAAGACGGACGCCGAGTGGCGCGCCCAGCTCACGCCGCAGCAATATGAAATCCTCCGCAAGGAGGGCACCGAGAGGCCGGGCTCCAGCCCGCTGCTCAAGGAGCACCGCAAGGGCATCTTCGCCTGCGCCGGCTGCGACCTGCCGCTGTTCTCGTCCGAGACCAAGTTCGAGAGCGGCACGGGTTGGCCGAGCTTCTACCAGCCGATCGAAGGCAATGTCGGCAAGACCGAGGATCGCACCTTCGGCATGGTGCGCACCGAAGTGCATTGCCGGCGCTGCGGCGGCCATCTCGGCCACGTCTTCGACGACGGTCCGAAGCCGACCGGATTGCGCTATTGCATCGACGGTTTCGGGCTGGTCTTCCACCCGGCCGCCGCGTCGGCAACGTAGGTTTCGCTGGAGTCATTCCGGAGCGATGCGCGAGCATCGAATCCGGAATCTCGAGCTTCTCAGGTGCGCAATTGCGCACCTGAGTTCGGTCCCTTGGACCGCGCCGGGATGACCCGATGCCCCGGCAATTGTTGCCGGCCCGGCAATTGTGCCCCGGTCATCGGACCGGGGCCTCCCCATTCAAGTCATTGATTTCCTGAGAATACCCGCATTGGCATAGCCCTTGCGACTGTCTCTTCCGACTGCGGCCATGGTCGACCGGCCGCCGAGATCGGATCTGGAGACAAAGTTATGGGTATCTTCGATGCAATGAACACCTCGGTGGGTGGCCTGCAGGCGCAGTCCTACGCGCTGCAGAACATTTCAGGCAACATCGCGAACTCATCCACCACCGGTTACAAGGGCATCGGCACCAGCTTCGTCGATCTCATCCCCGACGCCTCGGTCCCGAGCAAGCAGGTCGCGGGCGGTGTGACGGCCAACGCCAAGGCGACCATCACCACCCAGGGTACGATCTCGTCCTCCTCCGTCGCGACCAACATGGCGATCACCGGCGACGGCTTCTTCTCGATCCAGAAGGCGACTAACGTCGTCGACAACTTGCCGCAGTTCAGCGGCGTCACCTATTACACCCGCCGCGGCGACTTCCAGCTCAATTCCAACGGCAATCTCGTCAATGGCGCCGGCTACTATCTGATGGGCGTCACGGTCGACCCCAAGACCGGCAACCCGACCGGCAATGTGGCGTCCGTCCTGAAATTCCAGAACAACTTCATCCCGGCACAGGCGACAACCTCGATTCAGTACGCCGCGAACCTGCCGAGCGTGCCGAACACGGGGGCGAGCTCGACCGCGGCGAGCGGCACGCTGCTGGCGGCCGGCGGCCTGAACCCGTCCGATTTCGCCGCCAACCCGCTGATTGTCGGCTCGCCGCCGCCGCCCTATTCGAATGCGACGGTCTCCGGCGCGGCGGCCACCGGCAATCTGCGCTCGGCCTATACGGCGACGACCGCGACTGGCTCGGTGGCACTGCTGGACAGCGCTTCGGCGGTGGCAACTGGCAGCACGTCTCTCGATGCGGGCTTGGCCACGCACCTCAACACCAGCCTTCTCACCAACCTGGCCGGCAAGTCGTTGACGGTCAACGGCCAAACAATCAACTTCGACAACACCGTCTCGGGCGTTTCGACGGTTGCGGGCCCCCCGGCGGTCACTACGATTGGTCTGAAGTCGCCCACCAGCGCACTGATGTCGGATGTCCTCAGCGCGATCGCGTCTGGAGCCGGCGTTCCCGCCTCCAGCGTGACTATGAATGCCAGCGGCAACATCCAGATCACGACCAGCACCACGGCCGACGTGACGATCGGCGGCACTGCGGCAGGATTGCTCGGCGTCAGCAGCGTRACGCGCGGCGGTAACGTGCTGTCCACTCCCGCGATTACGAGTGGTACACAGCTCGGCGGCACCGCGACGCCCGGCGGGGCGGAAGTCCTCTCGACGCCCTTCGTGGTCGGCAACACGATCCAGGTCAACGGCACGGGAGCTGCCAATACGATCACCTTCGTGGCCTCCGGCGCTACCCCTCCGAACCAGATCAACATCACCGACTCCATAGCGACTCTGCTCAGCCAGATCGACACGCTCAGCGGTGCGAGCGGTTCTTCGATCAGCAACGGCGTGATCACCCTGAATACCGGTATCGCCAATCCCACCTTGACGGTGACGAGCCCCAACAACAGCAGCGCCTTCGCCGCGCTCGGCTTCACGTCGTCAATCTCCAAGAACCGCGGCGGTGGCGGCACTGCCGGCACCGGCGGCGTGATCGGCAACGATATCGCCACGTTCACCAAGGAATCGATCAGCGGCGGTGCGGTCACCGCCTACAACGCCGCGGGCACGCCGGTGAACCTGCAGCTGCGTTGGGCCAAGACCGACAGCGCCTCGCTGGGCACCGGCCATTCCGACACCTGGAACTTGTTCTACCAAACCGATCCGAATGCGACGGGCACGACGGTCGGCTGGGTCAACACCGGGCAGGCCTTCACCTTTGCCAGCGACGGCTCGCTGACCTCGCCGAGCGGATCGGGCATCACCATCAACAACGTCAGCGTCGGCGGCCAGTCGCTCGGCTCGGTCGCTTTCAACATGTCCTCGGGCGGGCTGACGCAATATGCCAGCACCAGCGGCGCGGTGACGATCAACACCATCACGCAGAACGGCTACGCCGCCGGTCAGCTCCGCTCGGTTGCCGTCAACAACAGCGGCCTCGTGGTCGGCACCTTCTCCAACGGCCAGAACCTTAACCTCGCCCAGGTGACGCTGTCGCACTTCAACGGCACCAATTACCTCAAGGCCCTCGACGGTGGCGCCTACGCCGCGACCGAACAGTCGGGCACAGCGATCGACGGCGCGTCGGGCAGCATCAGCGGCTCGTCGCTGGAAGGCTCGAACACCGACATCGCCGACGAATTCACCAAGCTGATCGTGACCCAGCAGGCCTATTCGGCCAACACCAAGGTGATCACGACAGCGAATTCGATGGTGCAGGATCTCTTGAACGTGTTGCGCTGATCGGCGCGTGACGTAACCAAAGGCGGCTAGTGATATGGGTTTGAGTTCAGCCCTCGCCAGTGCGATGAGCGGTCTGCGTGCCAACCAGGCCGCGCTCTCGATCGTCTCCTCGAACGTCGCCAACTCGCAGACGCCGGGTTACGTCGTCCAGAGGCCGAACCAGATCGAGGTCACCACCGGCGATTTCGGCTCGACGGCGATGACGACCGGCGTCAGCCGGGAGCTCGACACCTTTGTGCAGAACCAGCTGCGCACCGAGACCGGCGGCAGCGGTTACGCCGACCAGATGGCCAACATCCTGAAGCAGCTTCAGAGTGTCTACGGCACGCCCGGCAACAGCGGCACGCTCGAAACCGCGCTGAACAATTTTACCACGGCGTTGCAGGCGCTGTCGACCAGCGCGGGCTCGTCGTCGGCGCAGACGGTTGCCCTCGGCGCGGCGCAGGCCCTGGCCCAGCAGCTCAACGTGACCACCAAGGGCATCCAGTCGCTGCGCTCCAATGTCGAGCAGGACCTCGGCACCTCGGCACAGCAGGCCAACGCGGCGATGCAGCAGATCGCCGACATCAACACCAAGCTCCAGGGCCTGTCGGCCAACGATCCCTCGGCCGCGACGCTGATGGACCAGCGCGATCAGGCCATCAACACGCTGTCGAAATATGTCGACGTTCGCGTCACCACCGACGGTTCGAATCAGGCCAACATCTACACCACCACCGGTATCCAGCTGGTCGGCGCCGGGCTCGCCTCGCAATTCACCTTTGCCTCTGCCGGCGCGCTGTCGGCGACCTCCCTCTACAACAGCGATCCCGCCAAGTCCGGCGTCGGTGCACTCAACATCAAGCTGCCGAACGGCTCGCAGCTCGACGTCGTCGCCAACAACGTGGTCTCCTCCGGCCAGATCGCGGCTGATCTCAAGCTGCGCGACCAGACGCTGGTGCAGGCGCAGAACCAGATCGACCAGCTCGCCGCCACGATGTCGAGCGCGCTGTCGGACAAGACCACGGCCGGCAGCACGGTCTCAGGCCCGCCGGCCGGATTCGATCTCGACCTTGCCGGTGCGCAGCCGGGCAATACGGTCAACATCACCTACAAGGACACGGCGACCAACACCCAGCGCCAGATCACGCTCGTCAACGTGACCGACCCGGCGGCGCTGCCGCTCCAGAACGCCACCAATGCCAACCCGATGCGGGTGGGCGTCAATTTCTCCGGCGGCATGAGTGCGATCGCCGCTGCGCTCAACACCGCGCTCTCAGGCTCGCACCTGACGTTCTCCGCCGCTCCGTCGCCGGCGACGGCCACGACGCTGCGGGTGACTGATGACAATACCGGCCTTGCCCAGGTCAATTCGGCCTCGACCACCAAGACGATCTCGTCGCTGACCTCGGGCAGCCCGCAGCTGGCGGTGTTCACCGACGGCGGGCAGGCGCTCTACACCGGTGCGATCACCGCCTCGGGCTCGCAGATGACCGGCCTTGCCGGGCGCATCGCCGTGAACACGCAGCTGGTCAGCGATCCCACGCGGCTGTCCGTCTACAACACCTCGCCGGTGACGCCCGCCGGCGATACCACGCGCTCGGACTATCTCTATTCGCAGCTCACCAATGCGGTGTTTTCCTATTCGCCGACGACCGGCCTCGGCTCGGCGAACCAGCCCTTCACCGGCAGCGTCTCGAACTACCTCCAGCAGTTCCTGAGCATCCAGGCCAACGCCTCGACCCAGGCCACCCAGCTCCAGCAGGGCCAGAGCGTCGTGGTCTCGACGCTCCAGGCCAAGTTCGACTCGACCTCCAGCGTCAATCTGGACTCGGAGATGTCGAACCTGATCCAGCTCCAGAATGCCTATGCCGCCAACGCCCACGTCATGTCGGTGGTGCAGAGCATGATGAACACGTTGATCCAGGCTCAAGTGTAACCAGTACAGGGTTCTGAAAGATGTCGATCAGCAGCATCAACTACTCTTCGTCGGTCCTCGGCGCGCAGATCCGCAACATCAATCAGCAGCTCACCGACCTGTCGACGCAGCTCGCGACCGGCAAGCTGTCGCAGAACTATTCCGGGATGGGCACCAACGAGGGCTTTGCGATCGCCGGGCGCTCGCAGCTCTCCAACATCGCCGCCTATACCGACACGATCACGAACGTGAACGTGAACATCAACCTCGCCAATACCGCGCTCCAGTCGCTCACGACGATCCGCAACACGGTGCAGACCGGCTCCGCGAGCACCGCGCAGGATCTCAACGTCAACGGACAGACCGTCGCGCAGAACACGGCCGCTTCGCAGTTCAGCTCGATGGTCGGCGTTCTCAACACGCAGTCGGGCAACCGCTATCTGTTCTCCGGGACCGCGTTCAACACGCAGTCGGTTGCCAATGCCGGCGACATCATCAACGGCACGACCACGCAGGCGGGCTTCAAGACCGTCATGGCGGAGCGCCAGGCCGCCGACCTCGGTGCCAACGGCATGGGACGGCTGGTGCAGACGCAGCCGACGCCGAGCTCGGTGCGGGTATCCGAGGACGTCGCCGGATCGCCGTTCGGAATGAAGATCGCGGCGGTGTCCTCGACGCTGACGGGTGCGACGGTCACCGGCCCGAGCGGCTCGCCGGTGTCGTTCTCGGTCGATCTCAACGGCCTCAACCCGAACGACGGCGACAAGCTGAGCGTCCAGTTCACGCTGCCGGACGGCACCACCGGGCAGGTCGACCTGACCGCGTCCACGGCCACGCCGACGCCGATCGGCAGCTTTGCGATCGACGCGACGACCCCGGCCAACACGGCCGCGAACCTCAACACGGCATTGAACACCGCGATCACGAAGCTCGCCAACACTTCGCTTGTCGCGGCATCCGCGATCACGGCCGGCGACAATTTCTTCAACACCGCAAGCTCCGCGATCGGTGCGCCCGTCAACAACCAGGCGGCGCCACCGGCTCCGATCAGCGGCGCAACGGCGCTGTCCGGCGCGAGCCCCTCGAATTCGATCTCGCCGGGCTTCGCCGCCGGTGACACCATCACCGTGAACGGCACCACGCTGACCTTCGTCAGTTCGGGCGCGACCGGCAACCAGCTCAATGTCGGCGACAGCATCCAGACGCTGATGAGCAAGATCGACCAGATCACGGGCACGTCGAAGCCTTCGACCGTGCATGGCGGCTCGATCACGATCAACACGGACGACGCGGCGAGCCTCAACATCACGACCTCGAACTCGGGCGCACTCAACGCGCTCGGCTTCGGCTCGACCCCGGTCACCGCGACGCAGCCGCCTTTGCGCGTCGGTTCTTCACCGGCGAGTTCGGCGACGACGCTGGTCAACGGCTCGGCCAACACGGTGAAATGGTACACCGGCAATGACGGGCCCGGCTCGCCGCGCTCCACGGCGATGGCGCGGGTCGATGATTCAGTCACGGTGCAATATGGCGCGCAGGCCAACGAGGACGCGATCCGCCAGCAATTGCAGGCGATCGCCGTATTCGGGACGTTCTCAACCTCGCCGACCAGCCAGTATGCGGGCGGGCAGGTCTCCGCGCTGAGCCTGCGGGTGACGCAGTCGTTGACGAAGCAGCCCGGCCAGCAGCACATCGAGGACATCCAGACGGACCTCGCGATGGCCCAGAACACGATGAAGGACGCAGGCACGCGCCAGACCCAGGCCAAGGCGCAGCTGCAGTCCATCATCGACCAGGCGGAATCGGCCTCGCCGGACCAGGTGGCGAGCGAGATCCTGTCGCTGCAGAACGCGCTTCAGGCGTCCTACCAGGTCACCTCGAACCTCTCGCAGCTCTCGCTCGTCAAGTTCCTGTAAGCGCGCATTAAGACGCCGTTAACCATGCCTCTTTACCTTTTGGTGAGGAGTTGAGCGGGGCGGGGGCCGTCGATGTCGGACAAGATGCAGCTGGTGGTGGCCACGCCGTGCTTCGGCGGGCAGGTCTCGAGCATTTATGCAAGCTCGATCTTCGCGCTCCAGCGCGCCGTGCACGGCATGTCCAATCTCGAGCTCAAGGTGCTCTTGCGCGACGGCGATGCGCTGATCACGCGCGCGCGGGCCAATCTGGCCGCGATGTTTCTCGACGATCCAAAGGCGACCCATTTCCTGTTCATCGACGCCGACATCGGCTTCAAGCCCGAGCAGGTGTTCCGGCTGATCGAATGCGGCGCGGATGTCGTCGCCGGCTGTTATCCGATCAAGCGGGTCAACTGGGACAAGGCCAGGCGGGCGATCGAGTCCGGCCGCGCGGATGTGCCGGCGGCCGCGCTCGATTATGTGCTCGAGATCGAGGATCCCGACCGCATCGTAGTGGTCAACGGTTTTACCCGCGTGCGCTACGCCGGCACCGGCTTCCTGATGATCCGCCGCCACGTGCTGGAGGCGATGTGCCGCCACCCCAACTATGCCGACCTGCAATTCTTCCGCGAGCATTCGCACGACACGCTGGCGGCGAGCCAGAACCGCTTCGCGCTGTTCGAATGCATGATCGATCAGGCGACGGGGACTTATCTTTCCGAGGACTTCGCCTTCTGCAAGCGCTGGACCGACATCGGCGGCGAGATCTGGGCCGACATCGAGAGCTCGCTGGATCACGTCGGGCCGTCGGTGTTCCACGGCGACATCGCCTCGCAATTCGCAGCCGCGCCCGCGGCAGCTGCCGATGCGGCGTGAGCCTTCCGGGATGAGCGCCGGCGCATCCGGTCTGTCGGTCCCCGAGCGCACATTCGACGGCGGCTCGCGCTACCGCCTGCGCGATCTCTTCACGCCATTGGACACGCTGCTCGTCTCCGGCGGAGATCCGCGGCTGGCGCTCGACGCTGGGGATCGCGTCAATGCCTATGGCTGTGCGGCCTCGCCGGAACCCGAGATCTGGAATTTCGCCTCCTCGACGGCATTGACGATCTCGCAACTCGCCTATGACCGCGCCGCGCTGGCGCGCGAAGAGCTGATGCACAGGTGCCTGTTCGATGAGGTCGAGATCGCCTTCGATGCGCGCTGCGAGGCCATGCGCGAGGAGTTGCGCGGCCATCTCCAGCTCTCGCCGCGCGTCGACGTCGTGTTCTCGCCGTCCGGGACGGATTCTCAGCTCCACGCCCTGTTCCTGGCGCGTGCGGTGCTCGGCGCCCCGCCCGTGACGATCGTGGTCGGCGCCGACCAGACCGGTAGCGGCACGGCCCATACCGCGCGCGGTCACCATTTCAGCTCCATGACGGCGAGCGGCCTTGCCGTGCGCAAGGACGGCGCGGTTGCCGGACTCGCCGGCGCCAGCGTGACGTTGCCGCTGCTTCGGGCCGGGCCCGGGATCGCGATGCGCGCCGACACCGATGCCGCGGTGCTGGAGGCGATTGAAGCGACGATCGCGCAAGGTGCGCCCGTGCTGCTTCAGATCTTGGATTCCTCGAAGCTCGGCTGGCGCGCGCCGGGCGTGGCCTGTCTCGACGAGATCGCGCGGCGCTGGCCGCGCAAGGTTCAGGTCGTCGTCGACGCCTGTCAGGCGCGGCTCGGCCGCCGCCGGCTGCGCTCCTATCTCGACCGCGGCTATATGGTGCTGATCACCGGCTCGAAATTCTTCGGTGGCYCTGCCTTCAGCGGCGCGCTGCTGGTGCCGAAGGGGCTTTCGCGGTCGCTCGACCGGATTGAGGGGATTGCGCCGGGCTTCTTCGACTATGCCGGCCGCTGCGATTGGCCGATGGCCTGGACGGCGCTGCGCTCACGCTTCGAGCGCCGGCCGAATTTCGGACAATGGCTGCGCTGGGAGGCGGCGCTTGCGGAAATCGGCAGCTACTACGCCGTGCCCGGAGCTTTCCGCGTCAGGGCGCTGGCCGAGCTTGCCGCCGGCATCGACAGCATGATCGCGCTGTCGCCGTCGCTTCAACCCGTTCCAACGGCGACCGAGAAGACTGCCGGAGACGACGAGGAGTTCGCGTACGCCACGATCTTTCCGTTCATGCTGCTGCGCGACGGCAAGCCGGTCTCGATGGCCGAGACCAGCGCCGTCCACCGGGCGCTGCGGCGTGACGTGAACGAGGAGGTCAGCGGCAGCGCGGCGGACCGGCAGGTCGCCGTCCAGCGTAGCCTGATCGGCCAGCCGGTCCGGCTGGAGCGGCAGGACGACGCGCCGCAGGCCGTGCTGCGCCTCTGCGTCGGCGCCCGGCTCGTGACCGAGGCCTGGTCGCCGGATATGGCGCAGGCACGACGCAATGTGCAGCACCTGCTCGATCGCATCGCTCATGTCGTGGTGAAGATCGAGCTGCTGCTTGGCCGCGGCGCAGCCGCAACCGCGCCGGAAAAGTCCGCGTTCGAGGTATGAGATGCAGCATCCAGTTTCCGCGCCGATCGGCGTGACCGTGCCAAACTGTGCCGACCGCATCGGCTTTGCGCAGCTGACGCGCCAGGCGTTCGAAGGTGTCGATCTGCAGCCACTGCGCGATCAGCTCGTCACGCGGATCACGGAAGGAGCAGCGCACGCGGGCGAAGGCCTTGACCTATCGCTGATCGTCCAGCTACTCGGCGACAAGGCGGCGGGGCTGGCGATCCAGTCGGAGGTGCTGACCTTCCATCAATTGTTTCGCACGCCCGCTGCGGCTCCGAAGCCCAGCTTGCGCGTGCTCGCCCTTGCGGCCGACATCGACATGGGCGGCAACACGCCGATCGATTTCCTGCTCGAGGGCTCCGACATCGAGCTGTTGACGCTCTACGTGGTCAAGGGCTCCGGTCTCCCGGAGAATTTGCCCGATCACGACGTCGCCATCGTGATCGCATCCGATTCCGAGGAATGCCGGGAACCGCTCGCCCTGATCGAAAAGGCGGCGCCGTGCTGGCCGCGGCCGCTGCTCAATCGCCCCGATCTCATCGGCAACCTCGATCGCGACAAGCTGTATCGGCTGCTGGCGGGCATCCCTGGTCTCGAGATTCCGTCGACCATCCACGCGACGCGCGCGCAATTGACGGATCTCGCGCAGGGCCGGATCGCTTGCGAGGACATCGCCGGCGAACTACGCTTTCCGATGATCGCGCGGCCGCGCGGCACGCATGCCGGTGTCGGGCTGGCGAAGCTCGACGATGCGCCGGCACTCGCGGCCTATCTCGCCGAGCGCGAGGAGCAGGATTTCTTCGTCGCGCGTTTCGTCGATTATGTGAGCCCCGACGGGCTCTACCGCAAATACCGTCTCGCCATGGTCGACGGCAAGCCCTACGCCTGCCACATGGCGATCGCCGATCGCTGGGACATCTGGTATCTCAACGCCTACATGGCGTTCAGCGAGGAGAAGCGGGCTGAAGAGGCCGTCTTCATGCTGGACTTCGACCACGCCTTCGCCGCGCGCCACAAGGCCGCGCTCGACGAGATGAGCCGGCGCGTCGGCCTCGATTATTTCATCGTGGATTGCGCCGAGAACCAGGACCGCGAGCTGCTGGTCTTCGAAGCCGACAACACCGCCGTCGTGCACAACATGGATTCGCCGGTCGTGTTTCCGTACAAGCCACCGCAGATGCGCAAGATCTTTGCCGCGTTCACGGCGATGCTGTCGCGGCACGCAAGAGAAGGCAAGGCGAGCGCAGCATGAACGAGATCATCCGTAACGCGCAAAGCTCCGTCGCGCAGGCTTCGCTCGATCCGCAGGACTGGAGCGAATTTCRCACGCTCGCCCATCGCATGCTGGACGAGGCGATCGACGGCATCGCCAATGTCCGCGCGCGGCCGGTGTGGCAGCCGATTCCCGACGGCATCCGCGCGGCATTGAAGGCCGACGTGCCGCGCGAGGCGAGCGACCTTGCCGATGTCTATCGCGAATTCGCCGAGCATGTCGCGCCCTATGCGACCGGCAACGTCCATCCCGGGTTCATGGGCTGGGTGCATGGGGGCGGCACCGCGGTCGGCATGCTCGCGGAGATGCTCGCGGCTGGCCTCAATGCCAATCTCGGCGGACGCGATCACATGCCGATCGAAGTCGAGCGCCAGATCGTCGCGTGGATGCGGCGCCTGTTTGATTTCCCGGAGCGCGCGAGCGGCATCTTCGTCACGGGCACGTCGATGGCCAATTTGATGGCGGTGCTGGTGGCGCGCACGAGCGCGCTCGGCACGCTGGCGCGGCAGCACGGCATCGGCAATGACGGCGCGCTGCTCACGGCCTACACGTCGCAGGCTGCGCATGGCTGTGTCTCCAGGGCGATGGACATTGCCGGGCTCGGCACCGATGCGCTGCGCAAGATCGATGTCGATGCCGATCATCGCATCGACGTCGCCGCGTTGCGCGCGCAGATCGCGATCGATCGCGAAGTCGGCTTCAAGCCGTTCCTGGTGGTCGCATCTGCCGGCACGGTGGATATCGGCGCGATCGACGACCTCAAGGCGATCGCTGAACTGTGCCGCGAGGAAGGAATCTGGTTTCACGTCGATGGCGCCTTCGGGGCGCTCGCGATCTTCTCGCCCGAACTCGCGCCCATGCTCGGCGGCATCGAGCTCGCCGATTCCATTGCGCTCGACTTCCACAAATGGGGGCAGGTGCCCTACGATGCCGGCTTCCTGCTGGTACGCGACGGCGAGCAGCACCGGCAGGCCTTTGCGCAGCCGGCGGCCTATCTGCGCCGCGAGGCGAGGGGGCTTGCAGCGGGCGCGGTCTGGCCCTGCGATCTCGGCCCAGACCTGTCGCGCGGCTTCCGCGCGCTGAAGACCTGGTTCACGCTGAAGACGTTCGGCACCGACCGGCTGGGCGCGGTGATCGCGCGAAGCTGCGCGCTGGCGAAATATCTGGAGACGCGCGTGCTGGCCGAGCCGCGGCTGCAATTGTTGGCGCCGGTGAATCTCAACATCGTCTGCTTCCGCTACCGCGCCGACGATGCGGTCAATCGCGAGATTGTCGCCGATGTCCAGGAGTCCGGCGTTGCGGCGTCCTCGAGCACGACGCTGGACGGCAGGTTCGCGATCCGCGCTGCCATCGTCAATCATCGTACCGACGAGACGGACATCGACGCGCTTGTCGCTGCGGTGCTGGAGTTCGGCGCGCGGCGGACCGGCGGTGGTCTGATCGAGGTCGAGGCGCCGCCGCTGGCGGCGCAGTGACCAGGAACGCGGCTGAAACGACAACGGCCCCGGTGATGATCCGGGGCCGTTGTCGTTTGGGCAGGCTGATGCGTGCCGATCAGGCGGCCGAGCTGACGTCGCTCTTGGGATGCGTCGCTTGGTACTGGTCCCGCAGCTTCTCTTCATAGGCGATCAGCTTGCGGGCATCCTTCAGCGCCCGGTAGAGATCGCCGCTCATGATGTTGTTGTTGATGCTTTCGATGATCGGCCAGGCGCTCGGCACCGCAGTGACGATGTCGCGCACCAGGTTGAAGTAGGTGCCGTGCTGGCTCTGCGGATCCGGCGAGATGTACATGAGCTGGACCGCGAGATAGACGAGCTTGGCCGGCGTGTCGGCGGTCTCCGGCGTGAGGATGTCGCGCTCGCGCAGGATCGGCACGTTCTCGCCGTCGATCAGGAGGCGGGCGCGCTGGTCGGTGTTGGTGATCACCGAATTGCCGACGATGATGCGTTCGTGCGGTTTGAGCTCAACCTTGAGAGCCATGCCTGTTCTCCATCAACCCTTTTACAACGATCCGTCGCGGCGTTCGTGCGATGAGGGCGATCGTTCGTGATTTGGAGCCGATCCTTGCGCAACATGGTTAACAGGTCGTAAACGACGGCGGCGGGGACGGAAAATGCAACAATTTCAAGGCCGATAGCGGCATGTCCAGCCGTCTGCCGCGGCCTCGAAGGGCGCTTTCAGCGTCGCGGCGGGAAAAGTGCGGGTTTCATTTCACGGATTGTTAGAGGCTTGGACGCACGGTCCGGCGGTCGTCTGATCAATTTTGGTCAGATAGGACGCGTAGCTACCAGAAAGGTAACAGTATGTCCGTCGTTCTCTCCGCATCGGTTCGCCAGAACCTGCTCTCCCTCCAGTCCACCGCCGACCTCCTCGCCACCACCCAGTCCCGTCTTTCGACTGGCCGCAAGGTGAACTCGGCTCTGGATAATCCCACCAACTTCTTCACCGCCCAGGGCCTTGATAACCGCGCCAGCGACATCGGCAATCTGCTCGATGGCATCGGCAACGGCGTTCAGGTTCTCCAGGCAGCCAACACCGGCATCACCTCGCTGCAGAAGCTGGTGGACAGCGCCAAGTCGATTGCCAACCAGGTGTTGCAGAGCCCGACGGGCTACTCCACCAAGTCGACCGTGACCTCGACCGCCATCACCGGCGCAACCGCCAACAACCTGCTCGGCACCGGCTACACCAACAACACGGTCGCCGGCACCGCCGTGCTGAACGACAACACCGGCACTGCGGTCAACATCAYGGCCTCCACCCAGCTGGTCGGTACCGCCGGTGCGGGTTCCGACGACCTCGGCACCGCCATCACCAACGGCTCGGTCCTGACGGTCAACGGCAAGACCATCACGTTCTCGACCGCGCAGACCACTTCGACCACGGACACCGCCGGCAACGTCACCATCGGCATCGGCACGGGCAGCACCTTGACGGTGCAGAGCGTGCTGACTGCGATCGACGGCATCACCGGCACCGGCACCGCCTCGACCGTCGCGGCTGGTAAGCTCACGCTGAGCACCGGCACGACCTCGGATCTCACGATCGCGGGTTCGGGCAACGTGCTCGCCGCGCTCGGTCTCACCGCCGGCACCACCGCCCGCGTCCCGCCCGCCATCTCCGGCCAGACGCTGACGATCGCAGCCACCGGCGGCGGCACGCCCACCAGCATCACCTTCGGCACCGGCACCGGCCAGATCTCGACGCTGAACGGGCTCAATTCGGCGCTGGCGGCCAACAACCTGCAGGCCTCGATCGACTCGACCGGCGTGATCTCCATCACGACCACGAACGACGCGGCCTCCTCGACGATCGGTACGCTCGGCGGCTCGGCCTTTACCGCCACCGGACCGTTCCACAGCGCTGCCATCGCGGCTCCGGTTGCCGATCCGACCTCGCAGACCCAGCGTGCAGGCTTGGTTGCGCAGTACAACAACGTGCTCGCGCAGATCAACACGACCGCGCAGGATGCCTCCTTCAACGGCGTCAACCTGCTCAACGGCGACACGCTGAAGCTGACGTTCAACGAAACCGGCAAGTCGACGCTGAGYATCACTGGTGTGACCTTCAACACCGCGGGTCTCAACATCTCGACCCTCGCCTCGGGCACCGACTTCCTGGACAACGCTTCGGCCAACAAGGTCCTGACCTCGCTCAATGCCGCCAGCAGCACGCTGCGTTCGGAAGCATCGACGCTGGGTTCGAACCTGTCGGTCGTGCAGATCCGCCAGGACTTCAACAAGAACCTGATCAACGTCCTGCAGACCGGTTCGTCCAACCTGACGCTGGCCGACACCAACGAGGAAGCGGCCAACAGCCAGGCGCTGTCGACCCGCCAGTCGATCGCAGTCTCGGCGCTGTCGCTGGCCAACCAGTCGCAGCAGAGCGTGTTGCAGCTCCTGCGCTGATACGCGGCGAAAATCGTCAAACAAGGCATTACGGCGGGGCTTTTGCCCCGCCGTTTTTTTTGCGCGTGATGCGGCGTGAGCCGGGTTTCAGGGAACCCTGACCGGTTAATACCTTGTTAACCCTGTGGCTTAAGCGGCCATTAACCTTAATTTAAAGGAGTGCGCCTAGAACTAGACAAAAGCCCATTTGCCAGACCGGCGGGCTCCGATTCGTACGCGTCGCGCTCCAAGAGGAAGATCTGCCAATGTCCAACATCGTTCTCTCGGCATCAGTCCGCCAGAACCTGTTGTCGCTGCAGTCGACAGCCGACCTGCTCGCTACCACGCAGGAACGTCTTGCAACCGGCAAGAAGGTCAACACGGCGCTGGACAATCCGACCAACTTCTTCACCGCACAGGGGCTCGACAATCGCGCCAGCGACATCAGCAATCTCCTGGATGGCATCAGCAACGGCGTGCAGGTGCTGCAGGCCGCGAACACCGGCATCACCTCGCTGCAAAAGCTGGTCGACAGCGCCAAATCGATCGCCAGCCAGGTGCTGCAGAGCCCGACAGGCTATTCGCCCAAATCCAACGTGACGGCGGCCGCGGTCCCCGGTGCGACCGCCAACAACCTGCTGGGCACGGCATACACCAACAACACGGTCACCGGCACCGTCGTCAACAATGACGATACGAGCGGCGCGGCGCCGATCACGGGCGCGACCAAGCTGGTCGGTACCGCCGGTGCGGGTTCCGACGATCTCGGTACGACGATTACCAACGGTTCGGTCCTGACTGTCGACGGCAAGACGATCACCTTCTCGACCGCGCAAACCACCTCGACCACCGACTCCTTCGGCAACGTCACGATCGGCATCGGTGCCGGCAGCACACTCACGGTGCAGTCGGTACTGAGCGCGATCGACGGCATCACGGGTACGGGCACGGCCTCGACCGTTTCCGGCGGCAAGCTCGTGCTCAGCACCGGCACGAGCCAGGATCTGGCGATCTCCGGCTCGGGCAACGTGCTCACGGCGCTCGGCCTCACTGCCGGCACCACCGCCCGCGTTCCGCCCCCGCTCAGCGGCAAGACGTTGACGATCGGCGCGACCGGCGGCGGTACCGCCACCAGCATCACCTTCGGCGCCGGAGTCGGGCAGATTTCCACGCTCAATCAGCTCAACGCGGCGCTGGCGGCGAACAACCTGCAGGCGACGATCGACACGACCGGTCATCTCAACATCGTGACCTCCAACGACTCGGCGTCCTCGACGATCGGCGCAATCGGCGGCACGGCCGCGGCGAGCGGCCAGCCCTTCTATGGCCTGATCGCGCAGGCGCCCACCGTCGACCCGGATTCGCAAGCCACGCGCGCCAATCTGGTCGGGCAGTACAACAACGTGCTCGCGCAAATCAACACCACGGCGCAGGACTCTTCCTACAACGGCGTCAATCTGCTGAACGGCGATACGCTCAAGCTCGTGTTCAACGAAACCGGGCGTTCGACGCTGAACATTCAGGGCGTCACCTTCAACGACGCCGGCCTCAACCTTGCTCCCTTGACCTCGGGCGTTGATTTCCTGGACTCGAAATCGGCGAACGCCATTCTGACTTCGCTCAACTCGGCCAGCACCACGCTGCGTGCCGAGGCGTCGACGCTCGGTTCGAACCTGTCGATCGTGCAGATCCGTCAGGACTTCAGCAAGAACCTGATCAACGTGCTGCAGACCGGCTCGTCGAGCTTGACGCTTGCGGACACCAACGAGGAAGCGGCCAACAGCCAGGCGCTCTCGACGCGTCAGTCGATCGCAGTCTCCGCGCTGTCGCTCGCCAACCAGTCGCAGCAGAGCGTGCTTCAGCTCCTCCGCTAAGCGCGACGCTGATGTACACGATGAATCATTCAACGGCGAAGCCTAGGCTTCGCCGTTGTTTTGAGCGAGATCGCTAACTGTCGATTAGCTCAGATCAGCGCATGATGGATGCAATCGTTTACAGTGCGAGCACTCGGATTTAGCCTTGAGGTGAAGGTGGATGCCGCGACCCGTAATTGTCCGGAGATCGTCCGCACTCTCACGTAAGCAAATCTTAAGCGGTGCTGCCTAGGGTTGGGAAAGAAATCCTTAAGCCTGTACAACGGGCGAGGAAACCTCCAGGGTGATCGATGTCGAGTTCTGCTGCTTCGGCCTACGCGCGTGTAGCCACGACCACTGCGTCTCCTCGCGATATCGAGGCGCAGACGCTCCTGAAGGCCGCCAACAAGCTGCAGGACGCCATCAACAGTGCCGATCCCTTCAATGAGCAGACGACGCAGGCGTTGATGTTCAACCGCAAGCTCTGGACCATCTTCCTGAGCGAGGCGATGCGCGACACCAATCCGCAGCCGCTCGACGTTCGGCAGAGGATCGCCAATATCAGCGTGTTCGTGCTGAGCCAGACTGCTGCGCTGCTGATGAGCCCGCAGCTCGATCACTTCCGCCCGCTGATCGAGATCAATCGCAATATCGCCGCCGGTCTTTCGGGACGGTCGTAACGCGACCGGTTTCGAACGACCTCGATGAAGCCGTCGCGACCCCCGGCGTGAGCGTCAGGCGCTGCGATCGGTGCTGAGTGGACGCGGGGGCTCGGACTTCATGTCCAGTGCGTGGAAATAGGCCCGCCGCCGCAGCATCGCTTCGTCCGGAAACTGATCGACAACCGCATCGGTCCTTTCGTTCACGACCTGGAACACGAAGGACGCGGCGGGCTGGTTGAAAACGACCTGGCGTGAAACGCTGTCGTTGGTGCTCTGCAAATCATTGCGCGCAGCCGCGCTCGTATCGCTCGCGGCGACCGTCTGGCTCACCGGCAAATCAGTTTGCACGGCCTCGTTCGCCGCCGCATTGGACGTCGTTATGATCTGCACGGGGGCCGGTATCCCCACCGGCCTGATGCTGAAATCTGTACTCATGGCAGCCTCCTGGTTGCCTCGTCTGAGTCAAATCCCAACCCCTCTCAATACGCAACCATGGAACACCAGGATTGAAGACCGGGTAAGGAAACGTGACTAACCGCGCGACGATATCGCCGCGCGGTTTTTCGTAAAATTGCAGGGAGTTTTCGCGCGCGCGCTCAGAGCGAGCGGCTGACCGCGAGCGGGGTGATGTGGCGTGGGCCTGGAGCCGCGCGGCGTCCCGCCGCCGTATAGGTGTTGGGCACGTTGCGCTTCTGGATCTCGGCGTTGACGCCGCGCACCACGCTCTCCGAGACCGCGTGTGCGGTCGCGAGCACGGTGAGATTGACCTGGAGCATCGCGCGGAACGCGTCGTGATGCCGATGCAGCGTCGAGAGCAGCTCGGGCGCGGATTTCGCGAGCTGGGCCTGGTTCGTCTTCAACTCGCTGACGGCGCTGACATAGTTGCGCGACAGCTCCTGCTTCTTGCTCTCGAGTGTCATCGCTTCGCGGACCTGGCCGGCGCGGACGAGCTCGGTCTCGCGCTCGACCAGTCCGAGCAGGGCGTTCATCGCATCCATCAGCTGCTCGGCGACCTTGCGAGCCTCGGCGTTGCCGGGTGCGGTGTTCGGGCGCTGCGCTTGCACCGGCTGACGTGAGGCGTTGAAATGGTTCATCTCGGTTGACCTTATGCCGTGCGGATCGTTTTCGCCTGCTGCATGATGAGGGTGCGGTAGACTTCGGTGGCGACACCGACGCCGCCGGCCTTGGCGAAGTTCTTGGAATATTGCTCGGTCAGCATCGAACGCCACACGCCGGTGCCCGGGGTGTCGCCGAACGGACCTTCGCCCTTCAGGCCCGAGGTCATCTGCGAGAACATGCTGTTGAGGAACATCGCCTCGAAATCGGTGGCGGTTTTCTGCGCCTTCGACTGCTGCTGTGGCGAGACCTTCTGCAACGCGGCGGCGAGCTCGAAGTCGGGCCGGCCGTTGCGGCTCTCCACCGAGAAGGCCGAGGAGGTGACGACGTGGGGGGTGTTGATCATGCTGGTCTGCATCACATCACCTCGATGTCGGCTTCGATCGCGCCGGCGGCCTTGATCGCCTGGAGGATGCTGATGAGGTCGCGCGGGCCGATGCCGAGGCCGTTGAGGCCGTCGACGAGCTGCTGAAGCGAGACGCCGTCCTTGACGACGGCGAACTTCTTGCCGTCTTCGGTGACGCTGACGCCGGTGCGCGGCGTGACCACGGTGCGCCCGCGTGACAGCGGGTTGGGCTGGCTGACCTGCGGGCTCTCGGAGATGGTGACGGTGAGGTTGCCTTGCGCCACCGCGACGGTTGCGACGCGAACGTCGCGGCCCATCACGATGATGCCGCTGCGTTCGTCGATGACGATCTTGGCGGCGAGATCAGGATCGACCTGGAGCTGCTCGATCTCGGTGAGGAAGGCGACGACGTTGCCCTTGAACTCCGGCGGGATCGAAAGCTGCACCGTCGAGGGATCGATCGGCTCGGCGGTCTTGACGCCGAGATAGTCGTTGATCGCGGCCGCGATCCGCTTGGCCGTGGTGAAGTCGGCGTTGCGCAGCGCGAGCCGCACGTTCGGCAGCCGATTGAGCGCGAACTCGATCTCGCGCTCAATGATGGCGCCGTTGGCGATGCGGCCGACGGTCGGAACGCCGCGCACGATTTTCGCCGCTTCGCCTTCGGCCTGGAAACCGGAGATCGCGAGCGAGCCCTGTCCGACCGCGTAGACATTGCCGTCGGCACCTAACAGGGGCGTGACCAGCAGGGTGCCGCCGCGCAGATCCTTGGCGTCGCCCAGCGCGGAGACGGTGACGTCCATGCGCGTGCCCTGGGTGGCGAAGGCCGGCAGATTGCCCGTGACCATCACGGCGGCGACGTTGCCGGTGCGGATGGTGGCGCCGCGGATGTTGACGCCCATGCGCTCGAGCATCGCTTGCAGCGACTGCTTGGTGAAGGGGATGTTGTTGAGCGTATCGCCGGTGCCGTTGAGGCCGACGACGAGGCCGTAGCCGATGAGCTGGTTCTGCCGCACGCCCTCGATATTGGCGAGGTCTTTGATGCGCGATGTCGCGCTTGCAGACGTGACCGAGAGCGCCAGCGCTGACAGCGCGGCGCAGGCCACCCCAACAATCCTCACCCAACGAACGCCTGGCATCCTCTGCTCCCCGAGGCTCCTCACATCTCGGACCATCCACGACACTCCCATGACGAGCTGGTCCGACGCTTTCCTTGCGAGTGCTGTGCCAACGCGGGGCAGCGGGGTTACGCGATTGAATAGGTTGAATAAACCTGTTTCCACCGGTGTCAGGGAGCGTTCTCCCTGAGGAGCGAAACTGCCGCCTGTCGGCAGATTTTGCCGGGCCGTTTACGCGCCGTTAACCATAAGACGGTGAAGGTGACGGCATCGATCACCCGGATTCCTGCGATGCGCATCTACGGACCGAACGGCACCACGCTTGGTGCGCCGGCCAGCCAGGCCAGGCGGACGAGCTCCGGAACCTTCGTGCTGCCCGACACCTCGTCGGCGCAGGAGACGCGGGGCGCTGCCGCACCGAAGGCCGCCGCGAACATCGACGGGCTGCTCGCACTGCAGGGCATCGAGGAAGATCCGGTCGAGCGCCGCAAGCGCTCGGTCGCCCGCGGCAGGACCGCGCTCGACGTGCTCGACGATCTCAAGATGGGACTACTGTCCGGCAATCTCGACGCCTCGACCGTGATGCGGCTGCGCGATGCCGCGGCGAACCTGAAATCATCCTCGGGCGATCCTGGTTTGGATTCCCTGCTGTCCGAGATCGAGCTGCGCGTCGAGGTCGAGCTGGCCAAGGCCGGGCAGGCTTAGGCCGCTTCGTCCTTCTGCAGCGTGTCGTAGCGGCGCTGGGCGGCGAGCACGTCCTTCAGATTCTGCTCGGCCCAATCGCGCAGGGGATCGACGGCGGCCGCGAGCGTCACCCCGAGCTGCGTGATCGAATACTCCACCGTCACCGGTACAGTTGCGATGGCGTGACGCTTGATCAGGCCGTCGCGCTCGAGCGACTTGAGAACCTGGCTCAACATCTTCTGCGAAATGCCTTCAATCGTTCGGCGCAACTGATTGAAGCGCATCGGCTCCTCGCGCAGCAGCAGCAGGATCAGCACCGCCCATTTGTCGCCGACGCGGTCGAGGATCTGGCGCGTGGGGCAGTTCGCTGCATAGACGTCTGGCTTCATCGTCAACTCCTCACGATCCGTTTGGCCCCTTGCCGGCTCGCGCGCCGGTGACGGGTCCCGGTTACTCTTGCGTAATCAGGTAAGCACAAAGTGCTCTCTTAACACCAGCATCCTTTGCGATATCTAGTAACTGATAGTTACCAAAAGAAGCAAAGGAGCCTTCCATGAAAATCGCAGTCGCCGGTGCCTCGGGCCGGGCCGGGTCGGAGATCACCAAGGAACTGTCGCGCCGCGGCCATGCCGTCACCGCCATCGCCCGGAACCCCGAGAAGATCGCGGCCTTGCCGAACGTCACGTCCACCAAGGGCGACGTGCTCGACCAGGCTGGCCTTGCCAAGCTGTGGGCGGGGCATGACGTCGCCGTGAGTTCCGTGCACTTCCTGGCCAGCGACCCGCTCAAGCTGATCGGCGCGGCGAAGGCGTCCGGCGTTGGTCGCTACCTTGTTGTCGGCGGTGCCGGTAGCCTGGAAGTCGCTCCCGGCGTCAAACTGGTTACAACCCCCGGTTTTCCCGCCCAATACAAGGCCGAAGCGGAGGCGGGCGGGGCTTTCCTTGAGCTGCTGCGACAGGAAAAGGACCTGAACTGGACCTTCATCTCGCCGTCGGCCCTCTTCATCGAGGGCGAGCGAACCGGCAAGTTCCGGCTCGGGACCGATCAGCTTCTCGCAGATGCGAACGGGAAAAGCTGGATCAGCTTCGCCGACTACGCCATTGCGCTCGTCGACGAGATCGAGCGGCCGGCCCATCCGAGGCAGCGTTTCACGGTCGGTTACTAAACCTTCGGCCGCCCCCGGGTTCTCCAGGATAAACCTTCCTGTGCAAGGGCTTGGGGGCGCTAACCGAACGATCAGGGAAATATTGTCTGTCACAGGAGGCCGCTATATAAGCCCGGCTTAACGGACCCCGTTCCGTTGCGAGTCGTTGCTTAGACAGATAGGCCGCCCTTGGAAAAGTTGAAAAACTACCGACCGACCGAAAAAGAGCCTTTCATGAACGACCGGCAGAAGGAGTACTTCCGTTTGAAGCTCCTCGCCTGGAAGGATGAGATCCTCAAAGAGTCCAAGCTCACCCTGCAGGCTCTGCAGGAGGAGAACGTGAACCACCCCGATCTCGCCGATCGGGCATCGTCCGAAACTGACCGCGCCATCGAACTCCGCGCCCGCGACCGCCAGCGCAAGTTGATCGCCAAGATCGACGCCGCGCTCCAGCGTATCGAGGACAACACCTACGGCTATTGCGAGGACACCGGCGAGCCGATCTCTTTGAAGCGGCTCGAAGCCCGGCCCATCGCAACGCTCTCGGTGGAAGCGCAGGAGCGCCACGAGAAACGCGAGAAGGTCTACCGCGACGAATAGAGTCCGAGCCGCAGCGATGCGGCTCTTTGTTTTTGGGCTCACGGTGCCGCTTGAGCGCCGCTGGTTTGGCGCGTAGATTCGCGCCGCTATGATGATTTGCACTTTCAATATCGCTTCGGTTTTCTTCCTGGGCTGAGCGCAGGCGCCTCCGTCGCGGAGGCATCGCGTCCCGCGAGTTCCACCCGCGGATTCCCAACCGATTGAGCCGGCCGGTTCCGCAACGAGCGGACGACGAGGGCTGGCGAGCAATTGAGAGACATCATGACTGCCAATCCCCGCGCGCTCGACGACGCGCAAATAGATCAATTCATTCGCGAAGGTTTTATCCGGATCGACAATGCCTTTCCCCGCGACCTGGCGGAGGCGGCGCGTGCCATCATGTGGCGCGACCTACCATGCAGCGAGGACGACCCGTCGACCTGGACGCGGCCGGTGATCCGGCTGCCGGGCTATGGCGATCCTCCGTTCCGCGACGCAATTAATACGGCCGTCCTCCATGGCGCATTCGACCAGATCGTCGGACCTGCACGGTGGCGCCCGCGCCGCGACATCGGCACCTTTCCGGTGCGCTTTCCACATCCAGACGATCCAGGCGACGCCGGCTGGCATGTCGATCTCAGCTTTCCCGGTGCGGATTGCGACCCGAACGAGACGCGCGCTTTCTCGGCCTGGCGCGTCAACATTACTTCGCGCGGACGGTCGCTGTTGCTTCTGTTCCTGTTCTCCGACGTCGGCGAGGACGATGCACCGACGCGCATTCGGGTCGGCTCGCATGTTCCGATGGCGCGCTATCTGGCGCCGGCAGGCGAGGCGGGCATGGCACGCATGGTGCTGGACGAGATGGGAGCCGATTGTCCCATTGCGCTCGCGACCGGTGCCGCCGGCACTGTCTATCTCTGCCATCCCTTCCTGGTTCATGCCGCGCAGAGGCACCAGGGGACGCGGCCGCGTTTCATGGGCCAGCCGTCGCTTCCTCTCGCAGAGCCTTACAGGCTGGAGCGGCCCGATGGCGTCTACTCTCCGGTCGAGACCGCAATCCGGATGGCGCTCGGCTACGCCTGAGGCGCGCAGCTTCGGTTTGGTCATGTCGTGGTGCCGGTTCAGGCACCACGACATGGCGCTCATCGTCGCGATCGCGAAAATGAATCGCGATCAATGGGCTAGAGTCACTTCCTCCGAGCTCACGTAAGTTCGGATGAGAAACAGCATTCACTTCAGGTGCGGGAGGTTTTGCGAGTCGCGTCAACGAGATCGACTCGAATGCTGAGGCAACGATCCGGCAGCTTCACACATCGCTGCAATCAGACTTGGCTGCAATCAGGCTTGGCTGCAATCAGGCTTGCTGCGACGCCACAAGGCGCGCATCGCCATAAAGCCTTGACCAGCTCAATATTTCCTTAAACGCCGGCAACAGGCCGTAGGCCGCATCCGTCAACTCGTACTCGACCCTCAAGGGTTTCTCCGCGAAGACGGTTCGCGACACCAGGCCGTCCTGCTCGAGTTCGCGCAGCTGCGTGGTCAGCATGTGCTGGGTGATGCCGCCGATCGATCGCCGCAACGCGCCGAAACGGACGGCGCCGTTCATCAGCGCGAACAGGATCTCCAGCTTCCACTTGCCGCCAAGCGCATGGATGGCCCGCTTGAAGTCGGCGAGCAGGGCAGGGTCGGGGCTGCAATCGCAGTCGCCGTCGCAAACGCTGGTCAGGTTTTCCATACCGGTCTCGAAATCCATTCTACTTGTTCCCCGGGAGATAGTGACCAGATGCGGCCTTGAGCAGGGTGGCGGAACCAATTCGCCCAGCCTGCGCAATGAGGGGAATTCGGCAATGAGCATTGTTCTGGTCACCGGCGGGTCCGGCTTCGTCGGCATCCATGTCGTCCTGCAGCTTCTGGCCGCCGGCCATCAGGTGCGGACCACGGTGCGCCGCCCGGACCGGCAGGCCGACGTGCTGGCGATGTTGCGCGAGGGCGGGGCTGCGTCGCCCGAAAGCCTGTCCTTTTTCACCGCCGATCTCACCGCGGACGACGGCTGGCACGACGCCGTCGCCGGCTGTGAATACGTGCTCCATGTCGCCTCGCCATTGTCGACCAGTGTTCCCAAGGACGAGAACGAGATGATCATCCCGGCCCGCGACGGCACGCTGCGGGTGCTGCGTGCCGCACGCGAGGCCGGCGTCAGGCGGGCCGTCGTCACCTCGTCGCTGGGCGCGATCGGCTATGGCCATCCGGCGCGCGACAGGCCGTTCGACGAGACCGACTGGACCAATCTCAACGGCGCCGACGTGCAGCCCTACATCAAATCCAAGACGCTGGCCGAGCGGGCGGCCTGGGATTTCGTCGCGCGCGAGGGCGGTGGGCTCGAATTGTCCGTTGTCAATCCCGCCGGCATTTTTGGCCCCGTGCTGGGGCCGGACTTCTCCGGCTCGATCGAGATCGTCAAATCGCTGCTCGACGGCGCCATGCCGGCGGTGCCGCGGGTCTATTTCGGCGTGGTCGACGTGCGCGACGTGGCCGATTTGCACCTGCGCGCGATGACGGCGCCCGAAGCGAAAGGCGAGCGCTTCATCGCGGTCTCCGGTGGGACGATGTCGATCCTCGATATCGCCAGGGTGCTGCGGCGGGAACTCGGGTCCAGGGCGCGCCGGGTTCCGCGGCTCCAGGCCCCGGACTGGCTGGTGCGGCTGGCCGCCAACCGGATTCCGCTGCTGCGCGCGGTCGTGCCGATGCTTGGAAGGGTTCGGCATTCCACCAGCGCCAAGGCGAGGTCGCTGCTCGGCTGGCAGGCCCGTTCCAACGACGAGGCGATCCTCGCGACGGCCGAGAGCCTGATCCGGCTCGGTCTCGTCAAGGGCTGAGGGCGCCCTTGGGCCATCCTTTGCCTTTGGCCCGCGCTTGTCACGCCCCGGCGGGGATGCTGAAGTGCCGACCTCAATTGCGTAGCGTGGGAGCCGGCGCCGATGGACAAAATTCTCAAAGCCGCAAAGGCGATTGCGCTCGCGCGCCGCAACCACGCGCCGCTCGCGGCCCTGGACCATCCGCCGGCCGACGAAGCCGAGGGCTATCAGGTCCAGCGCGCGCTGCATGATCTGCTGCTGCCGCATGTCGGGCCGCTCGTCGGCTACAAGATCGGCTGCACCAGTCAGGTGATGCAGGACTATATCGGCATCCCGCATCCCTGCGGCGGCAGCGTGTTCCAGAAGGGCGTGCACGAGAGCGGGGCCAAGCTCGCGGCTGCCGACTATGTCCGTGTCGGCGTCGAGTGCGAGATCGCGGTGCGATTGAAGCGCGACCTCGCCGCCGGCGAGGCGCCGTTCACGGCCGAATGGGTCGGCGAGGCCGTTGAGTTCTATCATCCCGCGATCGAGATCGTCGACGACCGCTATGTGAAGTGGGAATCGATGGGCGCGCCGACGTTGATCGCCGACGATTTCTTCGCCGCCGGCTGCGTGCTGGGTGAGGCGGTGCCGCGCTCGTCGGTGCCGGATCTGAAGGTGGTCAAGGGCCGCGCCATCGTCAATGGCGAAGAGGTCAGCCACGGCACCGGCGCCGACGTGCTCGGCCATCCCCACAATGCACTCGCCTGGCTCGCCAACCACCTCGCCGCCGAAGGCAAGGGTCTGCACGCGGGGCAACTCGTGCTGACGGGGAGCCTGGTGAAGACGCTGTGGCTGAAGGCCGGCGACAAGGTGCGGATGGAGCTGGACGGGCTGGGCGTGGTGGAGGCGGAGTTTACGTGAGGCTCCTACGGCAATCCCCGCCGTCAGTCGTCCCAATCGCCTTTACAAAATACATGCGGCCTCCGGCAGGGGAGCTACCGGAGGCCGCGTAGTACATCGTCGTTCGCGCCTAGGTTCGCGAACACGATGTGGGAGCTCGGGAGAGGCTTAGAAGGGCAGCAGCACGTCCATGACCTGCTGACCGTAGCGCGGCTGCTGCACGTCCGTGATCTGGCCGCGGCCGCCATAGGCGATGCGGGCCTGTGCGATCTTGCTGGAATCGATGGTGTTGTCGCTCTGGATGTCTTCGGGGCGGACGATGCCGGCGACGATGAGTTCGCGGATCTCGTAGTTGACGCGGATCTCCTGCTTGCCTTCGACCACGAGGTTGCCGTTCGGCAGCACCTGGGTCACGACCGCGGCGACGTTGGTCTGCAAGGCCTCCGTGCGATTGACCGAGCCCTTGCCGTCGGCGGAGGATGTCGAGTCGGTGGTGAGAAGGCGGCCGGGCAGGATCTTGAGCGGCTGCGTGATCGTCTGGCTGCCGATAAAATCGGTAATCCCCGAATCCTCCTTGGCGGTGCGGCTGCGTTGGGTCTCGTTGGCGATGTTGGCCTTGTCGGTGATGTTCACGGTCACGGTGAGGAGGTCGCCGACATGGGTCGCGCGCTGATCCTTGAAGAAGGCCCGGCTGCCGTTGCGCCACAATGAGTTCGGATTGTAGGAGGCGACTTCCGGCTTCGGCATCGGCATCTGCACCGGCTTGTAGCCGGGCTGCGTCGTCGGATTGTCGATCGCCGACAATTTCGGTTGCTCGCCGATCTGCGACAGGCGGTCGATCGAGGAGCAGCCGCTCGCCAGCGCGCAAACTGCCAGCAGCAGACCAGAGATCGCGACGCGACGAAGGCGGGAAGCCGAACTGAACCTGGACATGACTTACTCTGACTTGGCTGGAGCTTGCGGGACGCGAACTTGCGGAATATGGGCTTGGGCGATCTGAGCTTGAGCGGCTTGGGCTGGAGACGCGGGGGCCTGGACCAGGCTCTGGGCGAGCGCTGCAGCAGCGGCCGCGGGGGTGGGCGTTTCGTCGCGCTTGAGCGAGGAGGTCTGCTCGACCGCAGGCGCCATCGGCGCGGACTGGCTCGCGCCCTGGATCGTCACCTGGCCGCGACCGGTGACAATGCCTGCCAGCGTGCGCTTGGTCTGGAGATTGAGCACGCTCACGGTGTCGCCCTCGGCGCCGCTTTCGAGCGCCTTGCCGCGCGTGGTGAGGTAGATCCCGGGGACCTGGTAGATGACGGTGACGCTCTGGTCGCGCGACACGAAGTCGGGCTTGACGATGTCGGCGACGCGGATCGGCATGCCCGCCCGCATCGGCCGGCGCAGCTGCATGCCAAGTGTGCGATCGCGCGAGGCGGGCTCGCCGGTGATTTCGGCCTTGGGCCGGCGCTCCAGCGCGATGTCGGAGGACTTGAGGAGATCGGCGCGGTCGATGTCGCGCGTCAGCACGGCCACTTCCACCGTCTCGATCGCGGTGCCGGTGAAGCGCAGCTTGGTCGGCGTCGGATTGTTGTCGTTGTTGATCTCGAAGGCGATGTCGAAACGGCCGTTGCGGGCGTCATAGCGGGTTGCGACCGGCTGGAGCGCACCGGTGTTGGAGGCGTCGAGCCGCATGTCGGCGACGCCGCGGTCGAACGTGACGGCGATGTTGGTGGCTTCCCCAAGGCCGAAGCGGCGCTCGAGCGCCGAGGCCACCGCGGTTTCGAGGTCCTTGTTGGCGAGCGTGCGGGCGAGGCGGGTGACCTGGACTTCCTTGATGTCGCCGGTCATCACGCCGATCACCTGCTTTGCGCGCAGCACCGACAGCACATGCGCGACCGGCAGCGCGCCGGTGGTGCCGAGATCGGGCGAGCGGTAGACGGGGATCAGCGCGGCCGAGCCGGCATTGTCGATGAGATCGCCGACCCGCACCACGTCCGAGGTCACGGTGACGCTCGCGCGCAGCGTCGGCGCTGCGATGAAATCGTCGGCGGCCTGCGCCGGCAGCGCCAGCAGCAGGAAAGCGGAGATCGTGGCGAGGTTGGTGCGGATCATCGTCATCACCTCAGCGGAACAACGCCGTGGTCGATTGCATCATCTGGTCGGCGGCGCTGATGACCTTGGCGTTCATCTCGTAGGCGCGCTGCGCGGCGATCAGGTCGCTCATCTCCGAGACGACGTCGACATTGGCCTGCTCCAGGCTGCCCTGCGTGACCTTGCCGTAGCCTTCGGAGTTCGCGGTGCCGTCCTGCGGCGGGCCGGAAGAGGGCGTCTCGACGAACTGATTGTTGCCGACGGGCTGGAGGCCCGCCTTGTTGATGAAGCGGGTCACGCCAATCTGGCCCTGAACGGCCGACGTCGACGAACCCGGCAGCGTCACCGAGACCTGGCCCTGCTCGTTGACGGCGAGGCCGGAGGCGTTGTTCGGAATGGTGATGGTCGGCTGCACCGGGTTGCCCTGCGCGGTGACGACGCGGCCCTGGTTGTCCATCTGGAAGGTGCCGTCGCGGGTGTACTGGAAGGTGCCGTCTGGCATCAGGATCTTGAAGAAGCCTTCGCCCGAGATCGCGAGGTCGAGGTCGTTGCCGGTCTGCGACAGCGTGCCCTGCGTCATGCTGCGCGGCGTGCCGACGGTCTTGACGCCGCCGCCGATGTCGACGCCGACGGGCACGATGGTGCCCTGGTCCGAGGCCTGCGCGCCGACGCGGCGGACGTGCTCGTAGATCAGGTCCTGGAACGCCGCCGTCTGCTTCTTGAAACCGGTGGTGCGCAGGTTGGCGATGTTGTTGGAGATGACCTGGACGTTGAGTTCCTGGGCCGCCATTCCGGTCGCAGCGGTGTGGAGCGCTTGCATGTCAATGATCCCCTAATCAGGCCGGAACGTCGGCGAGCTTCTCGATCGCCGATTTGTGGAGGTCGCTCTGCTGCTGGAGCAGGTTGGCGATGGCGGTGTAGCTGCGCATGACCTCGACCATGCGGCTCATCTCGCCGACCGAGTTCACGTTGGACTTCTCGATGTAGCCCTGGCGCACGGTCGACTTGGTGATGGCCTGCGGGGTCGCGGAGCCGACGTCATAGAGGTTGGCGCCGAGCTTGGTCAGCTTCGCCGCATCGTCGAACGCAGCCATGCGGATCTTGCCGCGGATCGAGTCGGTCTTGGCGGTGCCCTCGAGCACCGTGACGGTGCCGTCGGGCGCGACATTGATGTCGTGGTCGGTGGGCTGGAAGGTGATCGGGCCGCCGGTGCCGAGCACGAGGTTGCCGTCGGAGGTGACGAGCTGGCCGGTGCTGTTGAGCGAGAACTTGCCGTCGCGGGTGTAGCGTTCGCCGCCATTGGCCTGCACCGCGAAGAAGGCGTTGCCGTCGATCGCCATGTCGAGCGGGTTGTTGGTCGGCTCCATCGGCCCCTGGCCGACGTCGCGGAAGGTGCCGCGGTCCTGCACATAGGAGACCCGGCGGTCGGACGCGATGAAATTGTCCTCACGCGCGTTCGAGTTGAGAAACTCCTCGAACAGCGAATGGTCGGCCTTGAAGCCGTTGGTGTTGGCATTGGCGACGTTGTTGGCGATGACATCCATCTGCCGTTCCAACGTCATCTGCCGTGACAACCCGATCAGAAGCGCGTTCTGCATCGGAAATCTCCCCTGAGTGGGCCTGCCACCTCGCTCTCCCAAGCGCCTTGGCCGACCCGTGAACGAGACCGCCAGGTTCTCCCAAACCCTCCGGCCTCGGTCCTCTCTGAGCGAAAGGCGTGCCAACTCGTAAAGATGTGTAATTTCAAAGGCTTGTCGATTTTTGAGGAGCGTGGGGAGGCGGCAGAAAGGTTCTGTTAGCCATGTTTGCCCGGCAGATTTTTCCTAGTGGAGGCCCAATCGAAAGATTCCGTTAACCATTATTACCGTAGCGTTTGCGTGTAAGAGGAGCGCACTGCGCTGGGGCAGTTGTATCGCGTCACTGTCTGCCAGGAGGCTTCGCTCTTTCGACCCCTTATGAGATGAGCGAGCCTATCGACCATGGCAGACAATGAAGCGGAAGGCGGCGGAGCCGCCGAAGGCGCGGAAGCCGCCCCGCCGAAGAACAAGCTCAAGCTCATCATCATGGCCGTCGGTCTGCTCGCCGTCCTCGGTGGCGGTGCCGCGACCTGGTTCTTCTTCTTCCGTCATGGCGACGACGAGCATCACGCCGAGGTGGCGCCGCCGCCGAAGCCGCCGGCCTTCGTCGACGTGCCCGACATCATGGTCAACCTCGCCGGCGCGCCCGGTGAGCGCGTGCAATATCTCAAGCTCAAGATCGTGCTGGAGCTCAAGGAAGAGAAGCAGATCGAGGCGATCAAGCCGACGATGCCGCGCATCACCGACATCTTCCAGACCTATGTGCGCGAGCTGCGCTCCTCCGACCTCAACGGGTCCGCCGGCGTCTTCCGCCTCAAGGAAGAGCTGACCAAGCGCGTCAACGCGGCGGTCGCCCCGGTCCAGGTCAGCGCAGTGCTGTTCAAGGAAGTCGTGATCCAGTGAGCATGACGGGCTAGGGATCATGGCAGGCACCGACCAACCAGACCAGGATGCAATTGCCGCCCAATGGGAGGCCTCGCTTGATTCCGAGGATCCCGCCGAGGCCGCGAAGGCTGCTGCCGAAAACGAACTATCCGAGACCATGGCCCTGCAATGGGCGGCCATGGTCGAGGACGGCAGCCGCGATCTCGGCGCCGGCAAGAATTCCGGCGAGCGGGTGCTGTCGCAGGAGGAGATCGACAATCTTCTCGGCTTCGCGGTCGGCGACGTCACGCTCGACGATCATTCCGGCATTCGCGCGATCATCGATTCAGCGATGGTCTCCTACGAGCGTCTGCCGATGCTCGAAATCGTCTTCGACCGCCTGGTGCGGTTGCTGACGACCTCCTTGCGCAATTTCACCTCCGACAACGTCGAAGTCTCGCTCGACCGCATCACCTCGGTGCGCTTCGGCGACTACATGAACTCGATCCCGCTGCCGGCCGTTCTCTCGGTGTTCAAGGCCGAGGAGTGGGAAAACTTCGGTATGGCGGTGGTCGATTCCAGCCTGATCTATTCGATGATCGACGTGCTGCTCGGCGGCCGCCGCGGCGCGAGCCAGCTCCGCATCGAGGGCCGGCCCTACACCACGATCGAGACCGAGCTGGTCAAGCGGCTGGTCGAGGTGGTGCTGGTCGACGCCGAGCAGGCGTTCCGGCCGCTGTCGCCGGTCACCTTCACGATCGACCGGCTCGAGACCAATCCGCGTTTCGCCGCGATCAGCCGTCCCGCCAACGCCGCGATCCTGGTGCGCCTGCGCATCGACATGGAAGATCGCGGCGGCAACATCGAGCTGCTGCTGCCTTACGCGACCATCGAGCCGATCCGGGGCGTCCTGCTCCAGATGTTCATGGGCGAAAAATTCGGCCGCGACACGATCTGGGAGGGCCATTTCGCCACCGAGATCAACCAGGCCGAGATCGCGGTCGATGCCGTGCTCTACGAGGCCGAAATCCCGCTCAAGCAGCTGATGCGGCTCAAGGTCGGCGACACCCTGCCGCTCGACATGCGCGCGGATGCCAACGTGACCGTGCGTTGCGGCGACGTCACCCTGACCGAGGGGCGGATGGGTCGGGTCGGCGACCGCGTCGCGATACGGGTGACGAAACCCCTGCGCAAGCCAAGTACGACACTTGCGATGTTCGAGAAGGTGGACGAGCAGAACAAGATGATGGAGGCCCCATGAACCACTCCCTGGGAATGGCGATCGAGACGCTGGTGGCTATCCTGCTGATGCTGACCATCGTCTACTGTGTCATGCTCAACAAGCGGCTGACGCGGCTGAAGGCGGACGAGCATTCGCTGAAGGCGGTCATCGGCGAGCTGATCACTGCCACCGAGATCGCCGAGCGCGCGATTGGCGGGCTGAAGCTCGCGGTACGCGACGTCAACGAGAACCTCGGCAGCCAGCTGGCGGCGGCGACGCAGATGTCGGACCAGCTCTACAAGCAGCTCGGCGAAGCCGACAATGTGGTGCGGCGCCTGTCCAAGATCGCGATCGCCGCGCGCCCTGCGGCGAGCCCGGAAGCGGCCGCGGTGCCCGCGGCCAAGCCCTCATCGGCGAAGGCGGTGGCGGCTGCGGCCGAAGCCTTCTCCGAGCGCCGACGATCCAACGGCCTTGCGGCATAAAGTCAGGGTATGAAATCCTTTCGTAACATCCGCGTCATTCCAGTCGTCCTGGTCGCCGTCGCAGGGCTCGCCACGCTCAAGGTCGTGGGCCTCGTGATCAATGGCGGCTATGTCTTCGACTACCAGCCGAGCCAGATCAAGAAATCCTGGGCGCAGGAGAATCTGAACTTTCCGACGGGGCGGGAAGACCCCGATATCACGGGATCTACCCACGGCGCGCCGAAGGAGGCGCCGAAGCCCGCCGCGCCCGAGACCAAGCCCGAGGGCACCGTGGTCAAGATGGACGAGGCCCAGCCGCAGGTCTCGGCCTCCGAGCGCGCGATCCTTGAGCGCTTGCAGGCACGCCGCCAGGAGATCGAGTCCCGCCAGCGCGAGATCGACATCCGCGAGAGCCTGCTGAAGTCGGCCGAGAAGCGCATCGAAAACAAGGTCGAGGAGATGAAGGCGGTGGAATCCCGCATCTCCGCGACCCAGGCCGAGCAGAAGGCCGCTGAAGCCCAGCGCATGAAGGGCCTCGTGACCATGTATGAGGGCATGAAGCCCAAGGATGCCGCGCGGGTGTTCGACCGGCTCGAGATGGGCGTGCTGATCGAGATCGCCTCGCAGATCGCGCCGCGAAAGATGTCGGACATCATGGGCGTGATGTCGCCGGAGGCCGCCGAGCGGCTGACGGTCGAGATGGCCCGCCGGGCCAATGGGGGCGGCGATCAATCGGCCGCGGCCGGCGACCTCCCCAAGATCGACGGCAAGCCGCCGCAAAAGCCGAATTGAAGGCTCCGGAGGCGCGGCGCGCTGCGGCAGCCTGCGCGCAATCGCGCGGTCGTTCGGCCTGTACGCGGCTAGACGCCTTGCGTGTCTAGTTCGCGAACCGCTGTTGAACCCTGGGACCCGTCGCGCTCAGCGGCTTCTCGACGGGAAGGAGGGTCTCGCAGTGCTGCCTGATCAGCGCAGCCTTCGTCGTGCGAGTCACGAGATGAAGGGTGCTGTGGCAGCAGGAACACTCGTATACCTTTAGTGCATAGCCCCGCGCGATTGGAAAGACGGCTACGACCGCTCTTGCCTGGCTACATACAATGCAGTTGGCTTCTCCGCTCATTGATTGCTCCCCCAAAAAGTTGACCAATCGCATTCGCATCGCAATGATCACATTTGATTCAGAGTCGTTGATGGACCGCAACACCTCTGAGGTTGTGCGAGCCTACTCGGCAACCAAATACGCAGATCAAACGCGCCGGGGAGTGGGGTGATCGCGAGCTTGATGTCTTTGCCGCACGAAGCTCGTCGGCTCGCGTTGCAGATGCAGCTGAAGCAAGCGGCATCTTCTGAGGCTGCGATGAGTTGACGCGTGCAACTGTGAACTGGAGTACAGTGGTGCTGGAGAGTTCGTCCTAGGCTCCCGCCATCGGCAATCAGCCGCGCGGGCGGAAGCCATGAATTACTCGTCCGTAGCAGAACGCGCAATCGAAGCCGTCAATCGGCTGCTCATCGCGGCGATGACGTTGGCCTGGACATCCGCGCTTGACCATCAGCATGCATTGCCGCCGCAAGAAGAGGATGGCGACATTGACGATGCTTGTCCCGAGCGGGACAGCTCCGCCGCATCGGATGGCACGGGGAAACAACACTGAAGATCAATTGCCCTGCGGACATCACACGATCAGATCGTGCGGCACATGGGCGTGAGCCGAGCCTGCGCCGTGAGCCGGATCAATATGCGGCGGGGACGGCTCAGGCATCGACGCCGCCCTGAATCCGTGGACGACGCCAGCATGTTCGTGATGACCGGACGGGTCCGAAGGATCGTCCCATCCTGCGCTGAGCTCTGAATGGTGGCCATGCACAGCGCCATCCTTGATGGCGTAGGGTTCGACCGCCGTGTGCCAGGGCGCGGGCGCAATGTCACCCGAACCGTCAGAGCCGTGCTGCTTGAAATGAAATGAGTCCCCGAGGTGAACAAAAGCAACTCGAGGAAGATCGTTCTCGGCTATCGGCTCCCCATGATGATGCTCGCGCAAGTGATTTTCGTGGCGTGACGTCTCGATGGAGTCTGGGCCGGACTCGACGCTTGGGTCGACCGTGGACGGTGCGACCGGGCCGCTGTCCTTGGCGGCCACGCTCTCTGGAGCGGGCGCGATCTCCTTGCCGTTGTCGAACGGTGTCAGCTTGTCGAATACGAACCTATTCTCCGCGACTGCCGTGGAATGAAGCTGGTGGACGGCCTGCACATGGCTCACCGCGGAGGCCACGTTCCCGCCGGTGGGGGCGTCCGATCGCGTGTTCGTATCGTCGGGCTGAACGAACTCGGTGTGCCTGACGAGGGCAATCCGGTCGCAATCGGCATCGAACCTGCACCCGCTCGCCTTCGCAGCTTGCCCGGGCCCTTCTCCGTCGATCAGGGCGGCTCGCTCATGGACGATTTCGCCCGATGAGAGGCTGGCCGCCGTCGTCGGGCTACCGGTCGCGTCGTTGTCCGCGCCCGGTTCCAGATTGGCCGGCGCGGCTGCCATCGCATGACCCGACGTTTCCAGCGCGAGCATGAAATCCGACGTCTGGACGGTGGAGAAGCCATCGAGATGGATTTCCACCAGACTGGAATCGCCGATGCTCAGGCTTTGATCCGTCGGATTGACGTAAACGATGGTCTGGTTCGCCGAGCTGTCGTAGAGCCAGGCGATCGTATGTGCGGGCACTGTCGTGCTGGAGGGGGCGAGTGCCAGAACGGAGAGGGTGAGCGCGCCGAGCGCTATCAGGTCGCCCCGCTCAGAGTCTGCCTTGAAGCCAGAGATGATATCAGGGCGAGCTGCACTGGAATTCGACGTCGAGGCAAAGACGAAATGATCGTCTCTGGAGCCGCCGGCAAGAAGGGTCTGTTCGTGCCCGTCGTGAGAGGTGTCGCGACCGCCGTTTGTGCCGATCTTGCCATGATCCGGACTTTCGCCGGAGGCGCCGATGCCATCCGTGTTCGCGTCATGGGTGCTCGCAGCCACCGTCGGACCGGCGGCAAAGGCTCTCGCAGCCGCATTGTCTTCGGGGGGCGCGGTGGCGTGGGGCGGATCGGCGGCATTGAGAGCTGCCGCGTGGCCGAAATGGTCGCGATCGTCGGCGCCGTGGATTGTGATGGCTATGGTCTGTTCCGTCCCATCGATGGTCGTGACCGTGAAGGTGTCGGTCAAAGTCTCGCAGGAAGGAAGCGCCTGCACGGCACAGTTGGTGGTGTCGAGCGTGTAGGTCCACACACCGGCGGCGGTCATCGTGAAAGCGCCGTAGCCGCCCGCGCTCCGTGTCGCGCAAGTGACCGGCGTGAATGTGTTCGGCGTGTTGTCGACGTCGGTGTCAGTCAGTCTGCCGCTCGCCGTCGGCTTGCCGTGTTCCCTGCAATCGGGCTCGGTCACCGAGCCAGTGATGCAGCCGTGGATGATGGCCGGATCGTTCGTGCCGTGGATGGTGATCGTCACCACCTGCGCGGTGCCGTCGATGGTGGTCACGGTGAAGGTGTCGGTCAGGGTGTCGTGGGCGTTCAGCGCCTGGACGGCGCAATTGGTGTCATCGAGCGTGTAGGTCCAGACGCCGTCAGCCGTCATCCGGAAGCAGCCGTAACCATGGTCGCTCGCCCTTGGCGAGGTCACCGGCGTGAAGCTGTCGGGAGTATTGTCGACATCCGTATCTGCAAGCTTGCCGGTCGCGATCGGAGTCCCGGGCTTCCAACACGCGGCTTCCGTCACGGTGCCGGTCGTCGTCCCGGAAATGACGGCAGCGTCGTTGGAGCCGTTGATCGTGATGGTAATCAACTGCGGGGTCCCGCCGATGCTGGTCACCGTGAAGGTGTCGGTCAGCGTCTGGCCGACGTTCAGAGCCTGCACTGCGCTGTTGGATTGATCGAGCGTGTAGCTCCAGACGCCGTCGGCGGTCATGGTGAAAGTGCCGTAACCGTGTGCACTCTTCGTCGGGGAATTGACGGCCGAGAAAGTGTTGGCGGGGTCGTCGACGTCGATATCCGAAAGCTTGCCGGTTGTGACAGGTGGGCCGGTTGTGACAGGTGGGCCGGATGGGGCATTGGCGACGCCGCCGGATTCGATTGACAAGCCGGTCGTCGTGCCGGAGATGATCGCCGCGTCGTCGGCTCCGTTGATGTTGATCGTGAAGGCCTGTTGAGCCGAAAGCGATCCGTCGGACACGGTGATCACAAAGCTATCGGTGGTCGGCGTCTTCAGCGCGTTGATCGCGCCACTGTTGGGAACGAAGGCATAGGCGCCAATCGAGCTGTTCAGATAAAGCGTGCCATACGAGCTGGTCTTCGATACGTCGTAGATCGCTCCCTCCAGCGCGGTAGCGCCCGTAGCGCCTCCGCTGATGCCGAAAGTCAGCGCGGCGCTGGAGCTGCTGGCGCTGAAGGTTCCCCTCGTTGCGGCGAAGACGTCGAACGCGACCGTGTCGAGTTCAAGCGGGCCCGCCTGCACATTCAAGATCGGCGGCGTCCGCACGGGTGTCACGGGCGTGATGATGTCGGGCACCGTGACGATGATCGGCTGCAACGGCAGCAGTGCGCTTGGCGCCGCGGGCGCTATGAAATTGATCGGCTCCAGCGGCAGAGATTCGACGAACGGAGGCGTGCCGGACCCGTTCTTGCCAAATCCCTTCGAGAAATTTTCGAGCGCCTCCTGCTGGGCCACCCGCAACTCCTCCATGCGGGTCGCGCTGTTGTCGAGCTGATTCACGGTAAGCCCGGAGCCGACCTTGCTCAGCACGACCGTTTGTCCGGGGTCCTCGACGATGATGTGCCGCGGGATTGATTCCTTGGTCGTGAGCTCGAACGTGCCGTGTGCAAAGTCCTTGTATGTAATCGTATCGTCGTCCAGGAACGTTGCGTTCGGGTCTGCGGCCCTGACCTCTTTGATCATCGAGAAGAGCAATGCCGTGAGCGACAGCATCCCGAAACGGCCGGCAGAGGCTCGCTCATGAGATTGAATAGCGGGTACATCAGGAGGATTGCTCTTCGCCGTCTTCACGCGGCGATGCAGGCCCGCAGCGGCTTCGCGCTCGCCCCCGTGCTCTGCAGTGGACGTGACGGCCATTTTTCAACCTCGATTGCCCTAGCGGTCGGCCTCAGGCGTCGCCCTATGCCGCCGCGTCTTGGCCGGCTTGCCGCGTCACGCGATCGGGAACAATTTTGTGCCGGCAACCTCAGCTATGCCCGCTAAAAAGTTGTCGTTTCTGAGAATTCCGCCCAGGTGGATCACGGCAGAATTGCTGTCGTTTCGCCCGACGGTACCGCTTTCAGCGCCAAAAGCTGTTTGAAATTGCCCGGCGCGGATAGTGACTCTTTTGGACACGGTGATCAGCCATTCGGATTACCCCGGAATAACCATTTTGGCTGTCGTGGTTTGCTGCGGCTGGTCTGCCATTATCCCCGATGGCTTTCGTCGGCGCTGTCGGAGCCGTTCGGATGCTCGAGGATCATATCTTCGAAAAGGAGGAAGCCATGGGCACTCGTGCAGCGATTGTTCTCGTGGCAGGTCTCGTCCTTGCGCTGGCCGCTTCGTCACCCCGCCCGGTTCAGGCGCAGGACGATTCCCCGCGGCGTGCCGTGCTGGACTCGTCGTCAAAGCCAATCGGGAAAGTTGTGACAGCCGATGGCTCGGTCATCATCGAGCATGCGGGCGCCGCCATTGTCCAGGCAAACGTCGGGGCCGAATCCATCCAGACGAAAGTCGGTGATCCCGTCTATTTGGGCGACGTGGTTCGAACCGGTGCCGACAGTCGGGTCGGCATCAATTTCGTCGATGGAACTTCGTTCAACTTGTCGAGCAACGCCCGCATGACATTGGACGAATACGTCTACGAGCCGGGTGGAAAGTCCAATTCGACAGCCTTCAACCTGACCAAGGGTACGTTCGTTTTTGTTGCCGGCCAGGTTGCGAAGACCGGTGACATGAAGATCGAAACGCCGGTCGCGACGATGGGCATTCGAGGCACTACACCTCACGTCGAAATCTCGGACGACGGAACCACCAGGTTTTCCACTCTGATCGAAGAGGGCAAGAACAAATATACGAAGAAGCCCGGCGCAGCGGGGCCACGCCAACCCGAGCAAAGGCTCAATCTGAACATCTGTCGCGGCTGCTAGAGAATTGGTCCGAGCCCGTGCAATCGCCAGATCTCAGAAGATCGGGAGCCTGACATGAAACCAGGATCCTCCGTTGCCGAAGGCGGACTGGCGCTTGTCGTCCTGATGCTGGTCGGCTTGCCGGTCGTGGCCCAGAACTCCAGCGTGAAGGATAGCTATCTCAGCAATATCGAACTGTGCAACGGGACGGGTACCACCTCGCTCGATGCCCGGATCGGTGCCTGCACGACTTTCATACAGGCGCGTCCAGATTCGTCGGCAGCTCTGGCAATCGCGTATAACAATCGCGGCAACGCCTACACGGCAAAGGGCGACTACGACAGCGCCATCAGCGACTTCGATCAGTCGATCGCACTCAATCCGACATACGCAAAGGCCTTCAACAACCGCGGCGTGGCTCACTTGAGGAGACGTGAATATGAGCTCGCGATCGAAGCCTTTGATGATGCGATCAAGCTCGATCCCGGCTATGGCGCTGCCTTCGTCAACCGCGCCGGAGCCTACCTGAAGAAGAACGACCACCAGCGCGCGGCGCATGATTACGACGAGGCAATCCGTCTCCAGCCCGCCTCGCGGGCGGCATGGAGTGGACGATGTTGGACCAGGGCGGTTCTCGGTGCCTCGCGAGAAGCGCTGGCGGATTGCGACAGAGCGCTTCAGTCGGGATCGACCAGCGCTGCCGTGTACGACTCGCGTGGGCTGATCCACCTGAAGATGGGTGAGTTCGGTGCGGCGATCGATGACTACAATGCTGCCTTGCGAGTCGCCCCCGAACTGGCGAGCGCGCTTTTTGGTCGCGGGCTTGCCAAGCTGAAGCAAGGCGATGCGATCGGCGGAAAATCTGACATTTCGACTGCAAGGACAATTCAGAAGAACATCGGCGACGAGTTCGCTCGTTATGGCGTCGATTACGACTGAGTTGGCCCGGTGAGGCGGAACGAATCGGAGGTGAATATGGATGCAAGGTTCGCGCTCATTCAAGCTCACGACGATAGCATTCGTCGCTATCAGCGGTTGTTGAACACACAGCTGACCGATCTCGAGCGTGAGTACATCGAGAGCCGAATCTCGGAAAAGCGATTGACCTTGCAGTCAATTCGCGAAGCGCGAGGCAAGTTGAATGCCTTGCCGGCCAATCGCGGGGTTTGATTGGCATTCCTGACGGGTGCGGACGAAGGGGGTGTTAACACCTCCTTAACCACTTGCTCCCCAGATTTCGAAGCACGAACGCCCGAGCCCGCAAGCAGGCGTCGCGACGCACTGTGCCGGGTGAATTCGTCATTACAGCATTAACAAGTCCTTAATTGGCAAAACCTACAGTCGACGGCACGGGCCGGCGCCAGTGCCGGCATGGACCGCCGAATTGGAAGAAACGCCGCCAATGGCGCAGAAAGCTGCCGCTGGATTTATGTCGCGAGCCGGCGCTTTGGCGCGGGGGTTGTCGCGCCATGTCCGCAAGGCGCCCGTGTTGGCGGCCTGCCTGCTTATCGGCCTTGGTGCGCCCGCCCGCGCCGCCGATGTGGTCCGGGGCGAGGCGACTTTCTCGGCCGGTGGCGGCTTTGCCCGTCTGGTGATCAAGCTCGGCGAGGACGTTCCCTCCGAGGTGACGACGGCCGGCTCCATTCTCATCATTCGCTTCGACCGGGCGGTCGACGTTCCCGTCGATCGCGTTCCGGAAGGTGCGCCCGACTACGTTAATTCTGCCCGCCGCGATCCCGACGGCAGCGCCATCCGCCTGTCGCTGGCGCGGCGCGTCACCGTCAACACCATGAATGCCGGCGAGCGCACATTCATCGACCTCTTGCCGGAGGGCTGGAAGGGGCCGCCGCCAAGCCTGCCCATGGACGTGGTCAAGGAACTGGCCGAGCGTGCGCGTGTCGCCGAACGTGCCTTGCGCGCCCAGCGCGCCGTGGCAGAGACCAAGAAGCGTCCGCAGATCCGCGTGCGCGCCTCGGTGCAGCCGACTTTCGTGCGCTTCGTGTTCGAGATGCCCGACGGCGTCGGCGTGTCCTCCGTGCTCAACGAGCAGAAGCTGACGCTGGCGTTCAATGCCGGCCTCAATTTCGATCTGGCGGACGCCGTCGTCGCCGCGCCCCCGAACGTCGCCTCGATCAAGCAGAAGTCCGACATCGACCAGACCAGTGTCGAGATCGCGCTGATCGGCGATTCGGACGTGCACTCCTTCCGCGACGAGAAGAATTACGTCGTCGACATCTCCTTCCAACCCGACAAGGGCAAGACCGCCGCGACGGCTGAGGCGGTGATCGCGCAGGCGAAGCCTGTGGCCCAAAGCCATGGACCGGCTTCGGAAAAGCCGGCGGCCGAGAAGCCGAAGGAGGTCCATCGCGAGATCGCGCCGCCGACGTCCGAGACGATCGCGCGCGAAGCCAAGATCGAAGCCAGGATCGAAGCCGGGATCGAAGCCAGGATCGAAGCGAAGCCCGAGGTGAAGCCGGAAGCTCCGGCGGCGATGCCGTCGGTCGAGGCACCGAAGCCCGCGCCGGCTCCCGCGGCGGAAGCACCGCACGCCGCGGAACCGCCCAAGGACCTGTCGAAGCCTGCGGCGCCGGCAACGGAAGCTGCGGTCGCGCCCGCCAAGCCCGCGGTGTCCGAAGCGCCCAAGGAGGTCGTGAAGGAGGCTGCGAAAGAGCCGGTCAAGGACAACGTCAAGGCCGCACCTGCCGAGGCGCCGGCCGCGCCGCAGCCCACCGTGGCCAGCGTCGATGTCCGCCGCGACAGCGATGGCTTGCGCGTGATCTTCCCGTTTCAGGTGGCAACGCCTGCGGCGGCGTTCCGCCGCGGTGATACGGTGTGGCTGGTGTTCGATACGCCGAAGCCGATCGACGTCGAGGCGATCCGCAGTCGGGGCGGTGCGATGATCGGCGAGGTCAGCCGCATGCCGCTCGACAAGGGGCAGGCGGTCCGCATCCGTCTCACCCGGCCGCTGGTCTACTCGCTGACGAGCGAGGAGGTCGGCAAGGAGACCAATTGGCTCCTGACGCTCGCCGACAAGATCCAGGCGACGCCGCTGCCGCTGATGATGTCGCGCAACATCACCGACCCCGCACTCGCCAATATCGCGATCCCCTTCGCCAATCCGGGCCTGTTGCACAAGCTGACCGATCCCGACGCCGGCGACACGCTCTATGTCGTCACCGGGCAGMGGCCGGTGCGCGGCTTCATCAAGCGGCAGGATCTCGTCGATCTCTCGCTGCTGGAATCCGCGCACGGCATCGCGATCCGGCCGAACTCCGACGAGGTCGGCGTCGAGGTCGGATCCGACAAGGTCATTCTCGGCAAGAAGGGCGGACTGACGCTGTCGCCGGTCGATATCTCCGCCGAGCGCGCGCCGACCGCGGTGCGGCCGGTCTTCAGTCCGGAAGGCTGGCGCAAGGGCCAGTCGGAGGATTTCTGGACGCGCCAGGGCAGTCTGATCACGGCGATCGCGGCCGTCGAGCCGGCGCAGCGCTCGCTGCCGCGGCTCGATCTCGCGCAGTTCTACATGTCGCGCGCCATGTACCACGAAGCCAAGTCGGTGACCGACCTGATGCTGGCCGATCCCCTCAACAAGGAGGAGAGCRGCGCGCTGATCATGCATGCGATCGCGAACATCTTGATCGGCCGGCCGGCGCAGGGCTTGAAGGACCTCGCCAATCCCGTGATCGGCAACAGCCACGATTCCCAACTCTGGAAGGCGCTCGCCTATGCGCGCCAGGGCAAGTGGGCGGATGCGCGCGAGAAGTTCAAGAACGTCGAATTCGCCATCGCCTCGCTGCCGATCGACCTCCAGCGCATCGTGACGATGGAGGCGATGCGCGCCTCGCTCGAGGTGAAGGATTATGCCGGTGCCTCCAAGCGCCGCAGCGAGATCGAGGTGGTCGGCATATCGCCAGAGGCGGCGCCCGGCTTCGCCGTGCTGCGCGGCCGGCTCGCCGAGGCGCTCGGCCACGACAAGGACGCGCTCGACGACTACAAATTCGCGGTTGCCTCGAACGATCGTCAGGCGGCGGCCGAGGCCAAGCAGCTCGAAGTGGCGCTGCGGCAGAAGCGCGACGAGATCAGCAAGGAAGACGCGCTGCGTGAGCTCGAGACGCTGTCGATGACCTGGCGGGGCGACTCGATCGAGGTCAAGACGCTCCAGATGCTGTCGCAGATGTATGCCGAGAACGGGCGCTACCGGGACGCGCTCAGGGCGGCGCGCACCGCGACAAGGCTCCAGCCGAACGCCGAGGCCTCGCGTCAGGCGCAGGACCTCGCCTCCGACCTGTTCACGCAGATCTTCCTGGGGCCCAAGGGCGACGAGCTGCCGCCGGTCGAGGCGCTCGGGATGTTCTACGAGTTCCGCGAGCTGACGCCGATCGGCCGCCGCGGCGACGAGCTGATCCGCCGCCTTGCCGACCGTCTCGCCTCGATCGACCTGCTCGACCAGGCCGCCGAGCTGTTGCAGTACCAGGTCGACCATCGCCTCGAAGGCGCAGCCCGCGCCCAGGTCGCCGCGCGCCTGTCCATGATCTACCTCGCCAACCGCAAGCCCGACATGGCGATCTCGGCGCTGCGCGCGAGCCGTATCAGCGATCTCTCTGGCGAGCTGCGGCAGCAGCGGCTGCTGCTGGAGGCGCGCGCGCAAAGCGACGTCGGCCGCCACGATCTCGCGCTCGACATCGTCTCCAACGTTTCCGGACGCGAGGTGCTCCGCCTGCGCTCCGACATCTTCTGGGCGGCGCGGCGCTGGCGCGAATCCGCCGAGCAGATCGAGCTCTATTACGGCGACCGCTTCCGCGACTTCAAGCCGCTCAACGCGGTGGAGAAGAGCGACATCATCCGCGCTGCCGTCGGCTATGCGCTTGCCGACGATTCGATCGGCCTGTCGCGCTTCCGCGAGAAATATGCGCCGCTGATGAGCGAGAGTGCGGACCGGGTCGCCTTCGACATCGCGAGCAAGCCGGCAGCGTCCTCCAGCGCCGAATTCGCCGAGATCGCCAAGCTCGCTGCCAGCGTCGACACGCTCGACGGCTTCCTGCGCGAGATGAAGCAGCGCTTCCCCGACGCAACCGCCCGCGCGCCGGCCTCGCCGCAAGCCAAGGACGAGGCCGACCACACCGGCTCGCTGCCCACGATCCCCGTCGTGCGGCAGATCAAGATGACGCGGTAGGAACCCTGCTACCACGAGGCCTCTCGACAGGTGCCTGTTGAAGCGGCAACCTGCGCGTCTTCATGCCGGGAGAGCGTCGATATGAGCAAGCCTGCCAAGACCGAAGCCGAACTCATCGCCATGGCGCGGGCCGAATTGAAGGTCCATGCCGATGGTCCGGATGACCTCGTCATCTCGATCGTCCGCGACGGCGATAGCTGGGAATTCCGCGCCGATGCCGACCAGGCCGCGACGGATAAGCCGGGCTTCCCCGAAAGCGTCGCCATGCTGGTGCAGATCGGCGATCACCTCAGCAAGCAGTATGACGTGAAGGGGTAGGGGCGCTGTCGACGCCGTCTCACTGTACGCCACGTTCTCGGTGTCATCGCCCGACTTGATCAGGCGATCCAGTATTCCAGAGACCGCAGTGATGAAATCGAAAGGCCGCGGCGTACCGGATGCCCCGGTCAAGCCGGGGCATGACGGCGGATGGAGCCGCAGCTATCCGCCCCCGTAACTCTGCACCAGGCTTCCCGCCACCAGCGACCAGCCATCGACCAGCACGAAGAAGATCAGCTTGAACGGCAGCGAGATCGTTGCGGGCGGCAGCATCATCATGCCCATCGACATCAGCACGGAGGCGACGACGAGGTCGATGATCAGGAAGGGGAGAAACAGCAGGAAGCCGATCTCGAAGGCGCGCTTCAACTCGGAGATCATGAAGGCGGGGACGAGGATGCGAAGCGCGAGGTCATCCGGCGTGGCCGGCGGCGGCTCGCCCGAGAGATCCAGGAACAGCTTGAGGTCCTTCTCGCGCACGTTCTTCTGCATGAAGCCGCGCAAGGGGACGGAAGCGCGCTGGAGTGCGTCCTCGACGCCAAGCTGGTTGGCGACGAGCGGGCGGATGCCCTCGTCGTAGGACTTCTGCAGCACAGGTCCCATCACGAAGAAGGTGAGGAACATTGCGAGCGCGATGATCACCGAGTTCGGCGGCGCGGTCGCCGTGCCCATCGCGGTGCGCAGCAGCGACAAGACGACCACGATGCGCGTGAATGACGTCATCATGATCAGGATCGACGGCGCGATCGACAGCACCGTGAGCAGCGCGATGAGCTGGATCGCGCGCTCGGTGACGCCGCCCCCCTGACCGCCGAGATTGATGCTGATGTCCTGCGCATGCGCAGGCATCGCGAGCGAAGCCGCGGCGATCAGGACAGAAAGAAAAACAACTCTACGCGGGAGGGCCGGCAGCCTCACGAAGACGGCTTCGGACGGCCGAGCAGCGAGGCCATCTCGTCTTCGAGATTTTCAAAGCTGGTCTTCTCCGCGGCCGGCTTTGCGGGCGGAGCCGGGGGGGCCGGCGGCTCGCTGCGTGCGGCGCGGGGCGGTGGTGGCGCGGGCGGCTCGGGCGCAACCGGAGGCGCGACTGTCTCGCCGGCGGGGCGGCGCAGCGCGGCTTCGAGCCGCTGCGCCATCTCGGCGAGATTCTGCTCGGCGTTCGAGGGCGCGGCAGGAGCGGGGGCCGGCGGCGGAACGGCCGGAGCCTGCGGCACGGGCGGAGGAGGCGGTGGCGCGGCCGCGCGCTCGGCGCGCACCGGGGGCACTTTCACCGGCTCGCTCTGCCGCGGGGGACGTGGCATCAGCGGAGGCTCGCTGCGGGCGATGCGCGGCGGAACCGGCTCGGGGCGTGCCTCGCGCTCGGGGCGCGGCGGCAGGATCGGCTCGGGCGGAAAGCCCGCCAGTGGCGGTTCGTTGCGGCGCTCGGCCAGTGCGGGAGCGGGCCGGCGTACCTCGTCGGCGAAGGAGGGACGCGGCCGCGGCGGCGGCTCGGGCATTTGCGGTTCGGGATGATCGAGCAGTTCGGGCCGCGGAGCTTCGTCGGTCCAGCTGCTGGTATCGGGCATCGGGGCAAGGCGCGGCGGCTCRGCGGCATTGGAACGCTGCGGAAGCTGGTCGCGGCCGGGCGCGGCGCGCACGATATTGGGCTCGACGACGATGTCGGTGGGGCCGCCAATCATCAGAAGATGCTCGACATTGTCACGCCGGACCAGCACCAGGCGGCGCCGGCCATCGACCGCGGCGGCATCGATCACGGCAAGCCGGGGCATTCGGCCGCGCTGGGTGTTGGCACCGAGCCGGCTGGAGGCGAATCGGCGAACCAACYATGCGGCGACGCCGATCAACGCCAGAACGACGATGAACGCCACGATGAAGGTGATTGGGCTGCCTTGCATACTTGTCCCCGACAAATGGCGCTTTTCTCGTGCCCATGGTCAGACGCGCCAACCATCGGCGTGGGATGCCCCAAACTGCGATTTCTTAACGTCCCACGGCAAGTTTTGCCGTCCCCAGCTCTTAATAACCTATGAATCGCTCGATCCAAAACGACTTCTTGGCCTGTGCATGGCCCGCCAAACGGTTGGGTTAATGCCGCTTTTGGATGCGTAGAATCACGGGGGCGCAAACTGGTGTTCCGTCAAGGGACATGCATCGACGCCACCTTTAACCACCTGTTAACCATACACGCGGCAAATTCTGCCTAGCTTCGGGCCTTTGGTCCGAGAGGCGGAAGGAGCCGCAACGATGTCCATCAACGACCTCCCGGTACTGTCGGCGCTTCGCACCAAGATGCAGTGGCACCAGGAACGCCAGCGCGTCCTGTCCGAGAACGTCTCCAATTCCGACACGCCCAAATTCCGGCCGCGCGACCTGGTCGAGCCGAAGCTCGACAAATCAGGCGCCGTCACTGGCTCGATGGGCCCCCTGGCGCTCACCCGCACCAGCGGCTCCCACATGACGCCATCCGGCGCGGCCTCGGGCTTCGACCAGAACAGGAATGCGGGTTTCGAGACCCGTCCCGCGGGCAACGCCGTCAATCTCGAGGAGGAGATGATGAAGGCCGCCAGCAACCAGATGGACTACGCGGCGGCGACCTCGCTCTATTCCAAGAGCCTGCATCTGCTCAAGACCGCGATCGGCAAAGGCTAGAGCATGATCCGGAAAAGTGTGCGGGCGGTTTTCCCTCGCGACAAACGCGGAACGCGTTTGCGCGGAGATCATGCTCAAGAGCTGAGGGAAGCGCATCATGGCGAATGACAGCAGCGACTTTGCCCGCTCGATGGCGATCGCGACCTCCGGCCTGCGCGCGCAGGCCGGGCGCATGCGGGTGATCTCGGAGAACATCGCGAACGCGGATTCGACTTCGCAGACATCAGGTGGCGATCCCTACCGGCGCAAGGTGCCGACCTTCTCCTCCGCGCTGGACCGCACGCTCGACGCGCAGGTCGTCACCCTCGGCAGGATCAAGCCGGACCAGTCGAACTTCCGCACCAAATACGAACCGAGCAATCCGGCCGCCGATGCGACCGGCAACGTCAAATATCCCAACGTGAACTCGGTGGTCGAGATGACCGACATGCGCGACGCGCAGCGGTCCTACGAGGCCAACCTCAACATCATCAGTGCGACGCGCCGGATGATCCAGCGCACGCTCGACATCCTCAAGAGCTGAACAGGACATTTGAGCCATGGCATCACCGACAATCGCAGCCAATACTTATGCCAACCTCGCCCGCGTGCTGGAGAACAGCGGCGCCGGCAAGGGCAGCGAAGCGAGCGGGCAGTCCTTCGCGTCGCTCCTGAAAGACGCTGTCGGCGGCGTCATGGAGTCCGGCCGCAAGTCCGACGCCCAGACCGTGGCGATGGCCGCCGGCAAGGCCAACGTAATGGACGTGGTGACGGCGGTCGCCGACACCGACGTCGCGGTGTCCACGCTGGTCTCGGTCCGCGACCGCGTGATCGCGGCATATGAAGACATCATGAAGATGCCGATCTGAGTTTTGGCGCTCGCGCTCGCCCCAATCGTCATTGCGAGCGCAGCGAAGCAATCCTGAATCTTTCCGCTGGCGACAGTCTGGATTGCTTCGCTGCGCTCGCAAAGACGGGGATAAGCCTTTGCTTCGCTCGGAACAGCGGTGAGGAGGCGAGAAATGAACAAGGAATTCTGCACATGACCGGACCTGAAACCCTCGACGTCGCGCGTGATGCGATCTGGACCATCGTGATCGTGTCGTCGCCGCTGATGGTGGTCGGCCTCGTGGTCGGCGTCGTCGTGTCGCTGTTCCAGGCGCTGACGCAGATCCAGGAGCAGACGCTGATCTACGTGCCGAAGATCCTGGCCATCTTCGCCACGATGCTGCTGGCGCTGCCGTTCATGGCCGACGCACTCCATTCCCACATGATGCGGATCTCGTCGCGAATCATCGGCGGCTGAGGCACAATGCGCCCGTCATGCGCATCGACGTCTCGCTGCTGCCGGCGCTCGCCGCTTCTTTCATGCTCGCCTTCGCCCGGGTCGGTGCGATGGTGATGCTGTTGCCGGGGCTGGGCGAGACCAACATTCCGACGCGGATCAAGCTGGCGATCGCGCTGCTGCTCACGCTGATCATCCTGCCGCTGCATCGCAACGCCTACCACGTCGACATGGGCTCGATCGCGCCGCTGCTGGTCATGATGCTGCATGAGATCGTGATCGGCATCGTGCTGGGGGCGACCGCGCGCGTGACGTTGTCGGCGCTTCAGGTCGCGGGCGCCGTGATTGCGCAGCAGATGGGGCTCGGCTTCGTCACTTCGGTCGATCCGACACAGGGACAGCAGGGCGTGCTGGTCGGCAATTTCCTGACCATGCTCGGGGTGACGCTGCTGTTTGCCACCGACAGCCATCATCTGGTGATCGCAGCGCTGAACGACAGCTACACGATCTTCGCGCCCGGCGAGACCGTATCGAGCGGCGACGTCGCTTCGCTGGCGACGCGCGCCTTTGCCGCCGCGTTCAGCCTGGGCTTGCAACTTTCCGGACCGTTCCTTGTGTTCGGCCTCGTCTTCAATATCGGGCTCGGCGTGCTGGCGCGGCTGATGCCGCAGATGCAGGTCTATTTCGTCGGCGTGCCGCTGTCGATCTTCGTGGGCTTCCTGGTGCTCGCCGTGGTGCTCACCGCGATGATGGGCACGTATCTCGACTATTTCATCGGTGTGATGCACCAGATGATGCCGCTTAAATAGGTGATCGATGGCAGACGACAACGATCCCGACAGTCAAACAGAAGACCCGACACAAAAGCGTCTCGAAGAGGCGCTCGAACGCGGCGACGTCGCCAAGAGCCAGGAGATCAACACCTGGTTCATGATCGCGGGCGGCACGCTCGTGGTCTCCACCTTCTCGGGCTCGGTGGGCAGCGGGCTGGTGACGCCGATGCGCAACCTGCTTGCCAATTCCTGGATGATCAAGACCGACGGCAGGGCTCTGCTCGCGCTGATGCAGCAGATCGAGGTCGCCGTGCTCGCAGCGATCGGCGTGCCCCTGCTGATGCTGGTGCTGGCGGCGATTGCCGGCAACGTGCTCCAGCACCGCCTGGTCTGGTCGGCCGAATCCCTGAAACCCAAATTCAGCAAACTGTCGCCGGCCGAGGGCCTCAAGCGCATCTTCGGCAAGCAGGCGGCCGCGAACTTCCTCAAGGGGCTCGGCAAGCTGATCGTGCTCGGCGCGGTCATGACCGTGGTCCTGTGGCCGGAGCGCCATCGCATGGAGGCGATGGTCAGGCTCGATCCGGCCGCCATGCTGGGCGCCAGCACCAGCCTGACCATTCATCTGCTCGGCGCAGTGGTCGCGGCGCTCGCGATCATCGCCATTGGCGACTATTTCTTCCAGTATCGCAGTTGGTTCCAGCGGCAGAAGATGTCGCTCCAGGAGATCAAGGAAGAGTTCAAGCAGTCCGAAGGCGACCCGCACATCAAGGGCAAGCTCCGGCAATTGCGCCAGCAGCGCTCCAAGAAGCGCATGATGGCGGCGGTTCCCAAGGCCTCCGTGATCATCACCAATCCGACCCACTATTCGATTGCGCTGTCCTACGAGCGCGGCATGTCTGCGCCGATCTGCGTCGCCAAGGGCGTCGACAACCTCGCCTTCAAGATCCGGGAGATCGCGCGCGAGCACGACATCCCGATCGTCGAGAACGTGCCGCTCGCCCGTGCGCTCTACGCCACCGTCGAAATCGACCAGGAAATCCCGACCGAGCACTACCATGCGGTCGCCGAGGTCATCGGTTACGTCATGCGGCTGAAACACGGATTCGGTGCCGGACGCGGATAAAATGCCCGAAAAGTACCGGAAATGGCCGTAATCTGGGAATCAGCGTACCTTTCGCCCTTGCTGCCCTTGCGCCTGCGGGTCCGATTCAGGCAGGGAGGACCCCACGCGCCCCGTAGCGCGTTGATTCTCTGCCGACAGGCTGTGCCAGCTTGAAATGACTGCCGAGACCGACCACGACCTCACACGCGAGCCCGTTGCGGCGCACGAGCCGTCGCCGCGATCGGGCAGCATTGCGCTGGTGCTGCTGGTGGCCGCCGGCCTCGTCGCCGTCGCCGTCGGGCTGATGACGCTCGGGCGCGCGCAGGCGCAGCCCTATATCCTCGGCATCCTCGCCGTGCTGGCGATGGTCGGCTTGTTCAACCTGTTCGCCTTCGCCGCCGGCATCATCCGCTTCGTCGACCGTAGTCTCGACGATCCCGTGATGGGGCGCATTGCCGACCACGCCTTCGACGGCCTGGCCGTGACCGATCCCCGCGGCCACGTGGTCTATTCCAATGCCGCCTATCTGACGCTCACCGGTGCCAGCGGACCGCAGGAGGTGCGGCCCGTGGAGCGCGTCTTCATCGGCAACCCCGACGTCTCCGAAGCCGTGTTCCGCCTGCTCAAGGCCGCGCGCGAAGGAAAACGGCAGCAGGAAGAGGTGCGCATCTCCGGCCATGACGGCAGCCAGGGCCGCTGGCTGCGCATGCGGGTGCGCCCGCTCGGCACCGGGAAGCGCGAGGCGAAATACGCGGTGTGGTCGATCTCCGACATTACCCGCGACCGCGAACGCCAGGAGGACGTGTTCCAGGAACTCCAGCACGCGATCGAATATCTCGATCACGCGCCCTGCGGCTTCTTTTCGGTCAATCCGGCCGGCGAGCTCGCCTATGTCAACGCGACGCTGGCGAACTGGCTCGATTACGATCTCGCCGAGATCGGCTCGGGCGGGCTGAAGCTCACCGACATCGTCTCCGGCGATGGCGCCTCGCTGCTCACCGCGATCGTTGCGGTGCCGGGTGAGGTGAAGACGGAAGTCTTCGACATCGACCTGCGCATGCGCACCGGTAAGACCATGCCGGTGCGGCTCTATCACAAGCTCGCCTTCGGCGCCGACGGCGCGCCGGGGCCRTCGCGCACGCTCGTCATCAGCCGCGCCCGCGACGAGCGCAGCGATCCCGACCGCGCCGCCGAAGTGCGCTTCATGCGCTTCTTCGACCACACGCCAATGGCGATCGCGACCGTCGACCGCGGCGGCAACGTCGTGCGCGCCAACGCGCGCTACGCCAAGCTCGGGCAGGCCCTCGGGCTCGACAGCGCCAGCAAGTCGATCTTCCGCGCGGTCAATTCGCGCGACCGGCACCTTTTGATCACGGCCATCAACCAGGCCGCGGAGGGCCAGGCCGACGTCGCGCCGGTCGAGGTGGCGCTCGAAGGAACCAAGGAACGCTGGGGCCAGTTCTTCGTCACGCCGGTGGATGCCGCCGAGAACGACGCCGAAGCCGCCATCGTGCACATGCTCGAGACCACCGAGCGGCGCGCGCTGGAGAACCAGATCAACCAGTCGCAGAAGATGGAGACGGTCGGCCAGCTCGCCGGCGGCATCGCCCACGACTTCAACAACGTGCTCTCCGCCATCATGATGGCGAACGACTTCCTGCTGAACGCGCACAAGCCGACCGATCCGTCGTTCCAGGACATCATGCAGATCAAGCAGAACGCGACGCGCGCCGCGACGCTGGTGCGGCAGTTGCTGGCGTTCTCGCGGCGGCAGACGCTGCGGCCGCAGGTGCTCGACCTCGGCGATGCGCTGTCCGATCTCGCCATGCTGCTGCGCCGGCTGATCGGCGAGAAGGTCAAGCAGGAGACCATCCACGGCCGCGATCTCTGGCCGGTGAAGGTCGACGTCTCCCAGTTCGAACAGGTGATCGTCAACCTCGCGGTGAACGCGCGCGACGCCATGCCCGACGGCGGCAAGCTGATCATCCGCACCGCCAACGTCACGGCGGAAGAAGCGGCCAAGCTCGCCTACAAGGGCATGCCGGCTGCGGACTATGTGCGGATCGAGGTCGCCGACACCGGCACCGGCATCCCCGCCGATATCCGCGACAAGATTTTCGAGCCGTTCTTCTCGACCAAGGAAGTGGGCAAGGGCACCGGCCTCGGGCTCTCCACCGTCTACGGCATCGTCAAGCAGACCGGCGGCTTCATTTACGTGGACTCGGAACCGGGGCAGGGGACTTCGTTCCATATCTTCCTGCCGCGCCATCACGCCGAGCCGGAGGTGCAGGAGCAGCCCGCAGCAGTGGTCGGCGCGGCCAATGGCGCCGCGAAGGAGACCGCGCCTGCGGCGGCGGAGGCCAAGCCGCGCACCGATCTCACCGGACAGGGCACCATTCTTCTCGTCGAGGACGAAGAGGGCCTGCGCGCGCTGAACGCACGCGGCCTGCGCTCGCGCGGCTACACCGTGGTGGAGGCCGAGAACGGCGTCGAGGCCATGGAGGTCCTTGAGGAGCAAAGCGGTGCGATCGATCTCGTCGTCTCCGACGTCGTGATGCCTGAGATGGACGGCCCGACGCTGCTGAAGGCGATGCGCGAGAAGAATCCCGACATCAAGTTCATCTTCGTCTCCGGCTACGCCGAGGACGCCTTCGAGAAGAGCCTGCCGGAAGGCCAGCAATTCGACTTCCTGCCAAAGCCGTTCACGCTCAGCCAGCTCGTGGCGGCCGTAAAGGAGACGATGGCAAAGGCGGGATGACGGCGACGACCACTGTCGATTTGCGAGAGTTCCTCGAAACGACGAGGAAAAAGCGGCATTCCTGTCGTAAACCCGCCGGTAACCCGCGACCGCAATTCCTCTGGCTCCCCGGCCAAACCCCCGCCAAATATGGGCTTTTGCCACATCCCCGCGACTGAGGGCCGCAGCCATAAGTTCCGAAACCGGCTTCACTTTTCGGGAAGTCTGCCCATCTTAGGAGCACGTCCCCATGCCGGGGATTTGGGAAACGCACATGACTTTCTCGCAACGCTCCCGCACTCTCTTCAAGACCCTCGCCGTCATGCTGGCGCTTGCGCTGCCGACTGCGCTGGTGATTTCGTCCGCCGACGCCCGCGTCGGTGGTGGCATGTCGTCGGGTTCGCGCGGCTCGCGCACCTATTCGGCGCCGCCTTCGACCACGACCGCGCCGGGCTCGACCTCGCAGTTCAACCGCACCTATACCCAGCCGGGTGCCGGCATGAATTCGGCTGCCGCCGCACCCGCCCGTGGCGGCCTGTTCGGCCGCGCCGGCGGCTTCATGGGCGGCCTTGCGGCCGGCTTCCTCGGCGCAGGCCTGCTCGGCATGCTGTTCGGCGGCGGCCTGTTCGGTGGCCTCGGCGGCCTGTCGTCAATCATTGGCCTGATCATCCAGATCGCGCTCGTGGTGTTGGTGGTGCGGCTGGCGATGTCCTGGTGGCAGCGCCGCCACTCGCAGCAGGCGGCCTATGCCAATGCTGATGCAGGCAGCGGTCAGGGACCGCAGCCGAACTATCGCAGCGGCCTCGGTGGCGGTAGCGTCGGTGGTGGACTTGGCGGTGGTCTCGGCGGCTTCGGCTTCGGCGGCGCCAACAACGCACCGCTCGAGATCAAGCCGGATGACTATGAGGCGTTCGAGCGCCTGCTCGGCGATGTCCAGGCCGCCTGGTCGAACGAGGACGTGGCAAAGCTGCACACGCTCGCGACGCCGGAAATGGTCTCCTATTTCGAGCAGGACCTCGGCCAGAACCGCGCGCGCAACGTCGTCAACAAGGTGACCAACGTCAAGCTGTTGCAGGGCGACCTCGCGGAAGCCTGGCGCGAAGGCGAGACCGAATACGCCACGGTGGCGCTGCGCTTCGCCCTCACCGACAAGACGCTGGACCGCAACAGCGGTGCGGTTGTCGCCGGCAGCGAGCAGCCGGCCGAGGCGACCGAGATCTGGACCTTCGCCCGCCGTCCGGGCAGCGGCTGGGAATTGTCGGCGATCCAGCAGACCAACTGATCGTACGCAGATTAAAGACAAGGGCGTCGTGCTTCGGCACGGCGCCCTTTTTCTTTGAGCCGCTTATGTCCCGATACGGCCGACCATTTTGCGCGAAGCACTTAATTGCTTGTTGCCCGCGCAGAGCTCCCGCAATTTCGCGCCTGCCGGTTAGAGAGGGAGATATTCGGTGAGCCAGTCTGTCGCGCGCTCCAGGACAAATCACGAAACCATTGCCAGGAATTCGTCCCTGCCGCTGGAGGCGATCGAAACGGCGTATGACCGGATCGAGGCCGAGCGCGACCGCAATTGCTGGATCTATCTTCGCCCGCGGGAGGAGGCGCTCGAAGCATGCCGGAAGCTCGTGGCGCGCGCGCGGACGGGCGAAAATCTTCCGCTGCTCGGCATTCCCTTTGGTGTGAAGGACAATATCGATGTCGAGGGAATGCCAACCACTGCCGCATGCCCGGCGTTCAGCTACACGCCCTGGCATTCCGCTCACAGCGTCGAACGCCTCACCGCGGCCGGCGCAATTTGCCTCGGAAAGACCAATCTCGATCAGTTCGCCACAGGCCTGTCCGGCGCGCGTTCGCCCTATGGCCCCTGCGCGTCGGTTGCCGATGCGCGCTATATTGCGGGCGGCTCCAGTTCCGGGTCCGCGGTCGCCGTCGCGGCCGGGCACGTCGCGTTCGCGCTCGGCACCGATACCGGCGGGTCCGGCCGCATACCTGCCGGCTTCAACAACATCGTCGGAATCAAGCCGACCGTTGGGCTGGTGTCATCACGCGGGCTGGTGCCGAATTGCCCGACGATCGATTGCGTCTCGGTGTTCTGCAATACCGTCAGTGATGGCGAGGCAATCCTCGAAATTATCGAAGGGTTCGATTTCGAAGATCCCTACAGCCGCCTGCCCAGGGCCTTTTCTTTCGCCAGCGGGGCGGTGCCATCCTTCCGCTTCGGCCGCATCGCGTCCGCCGATCTCGAATGCTTCGGCATGCCGGAATGCGGCGAGCTCTATGAGCGCGCCTGCGAGCGTTTCACGCAGATCGGGGGAACGGCGATCGAGGTGGACCTCGCGCCGTTCCGCCAGGCCGGGGAGTTGATGTTCAGCGGACCCTGGGTCGCGGAGCGGCACTCGGCCATCGCTTCGCTGATGGACATCGATTCTGGCTCCCTGCTTGATGTCACGAGGACCGTGCTGGGCTCGGCCGCCGGCTATTCAGCGATCGACACATTTGGTGCCATTCACCGGCTGCACCGGCTTCGCCGCGACGCCGAGGCGATCTTTGCGGGTATCGATGCGCTGGTGGTCCCGACCGCACCGCGGCCGTTCACGCTGGAGGAGATGGAGCGCGATCCGATCACCCTCAACAATCGCCTCGGCTACTACTCGTACTTTGCCAATCTGCTTGATCTCTGCGGCGTGGCGGTTCCGAACGCGACATTGTCGAACGGCATGCCCATGGGCGTGACCCTTCTGGCGCCGGCCTGGCATGATCGCGCGCTGATCGGACTGGCGCGGCGGTTCGAGGCCAGTGCAGGCCGAGCGGCGTTCGAATTGAAGTCTGGCGGCTGACGGACGGAATTTATTCCATCTCTTGCTCGAGCGTCGAAAGATCCAGGATCGAAATCACGGATCTGTCGTACCTGATCACGCCTTCCTCCTGGAGCCGCGCGAGCTGTACTGTCACCCATTGGCGGGTGGATCCGATGAGATTGGCGAGATCGCCGTGGGTAAACGGCATCCCGATGACGACCTCGCCGTCGCGCTTCACGCCGTAGACGTGCGACAGGAAGATCAACAGGCTATGCAGCCGCTCGGTCACCGAGCGCGTCCCGAGCATCTGGGCCATCGCCGAATAGCATCGCGCCTTGAATGCCAGGGCATCCAGCAAGGCGACGGCGATCGCCGGCGATTCCAGCGCAAGCCGCCGCAGCGCCAGTCCCGGCATGAACGTCAACAGGCTGGGTTCGGCCGCAACCGATGACCACATATGCGGGCCCGTTCCGAATATATCGGGGCCGCCAACGAAGTTGCCGGGAAACCAGTAGGCGAGCGTGACCTCGCGCCCCGACGGCGCCGCATAGTAGCTGCGTATGCGTCCCTCGCTGATCAGGTAGATCCCAGCCTGTGTGTCGCCCTGAGACCAAACCAGTTGGCCGGCTTCCAGGGCCTTCTCGCGTCCGATCGCACGCAGCCGATTGCAATCAGCCCGGTTGAGACCGTCCAGCAAGCCGGGCAGCGGCCTGACGAGATTGTCCGACTCGGCCAGCATCACACCTGCCGCTATCGCGCTATTCGCCCTGTGCATCGCCGGCTCCACCGTGAGACCCGGCATCGATTATTCAAGAACCATGCCAGCGAGCTGCGGGCTGCTTCGCGATTTCCAAGTTCTGGGCGATCAGCTCGCGTCCGACTGATTGAACGCCCGCAGCCCTTCTGCGCGGATGACGTCGAGACAATCCTTCTTGAGGGAAAGATAGGTTGGCTCGACCATGACAGAACTCGACCGCGGGCGCGGCAGCTTGACCGCGACTTCGCGCAGGATGCGGCCGGGCCCCGCGCTCATGATGAGAACACGGTCGGCCAGCACGATGGCTTCATCGATGTCATGCGTGACGAACACGATCGTCGCCTTGATCCGGTCGCGCAGCTCCAGCAGATTGTCTTGCATCACCGCCCGGGTCTGCGCATCGAGGGCCCCGAAGGGCTCGTCCATCAGCAGCACGCGGGGCTGATTGGCCAAGGCTCGCGCGATCGCCACGCGCTGTTGCATGCCGCCKGACAGCGTGTTCGGATAGGCGTCGGCGAAACGCTTGAGACCGACCGTCGCGATCAGATCGTCGGCGATGGCATTCGCTTCCATCCTGGACTTCCCAAGCATCCTGGGGCCATGGGCGATGTTCCTGCGGACCGACTTCCAAGGGAAAAGATGCGGCTGCTGGAACACCATGCCGACATCGGGTCGCGGGCTGTAGACACGCGAGCCCTCTACCAGGATGTCGCCCTCAAACGGCACTTCCAGTCCGGCGATCGTATTGAGCACCGTCGACTTGCCACAACCGGAGGGCCCGACGATGCAAACGAACTCGCCAGGCGCCACGTCGAAGGACACGCGATCCACCGCGATGGTCTGCCCGCGGCGGGTGTCAAAAACGATGCTCAGGTTTGAGACTTGAATGGYCGGTTGTCTCCGCACCGATTCGACGGGGGCTGGCGAACTTGCCAGAGCCAGTTTCATGATCGATCGAGCTCCCGACATCAACGCCACCAGACAGTACGTTCCGCAAGAGCTGAAAACAGCCGGTCGGCAATGAACGAAATCAACCCGAGCGCTGCGAGCCCGCCCATGACCTGGCCCGTTTGCAAATTCTGCTGCGCAATCTCGATCCTGTAGACGATGCCGGCGAAAGCGCCTGCGAGTTCGGCCGCGACGAGCGTGTAAAAGGAGATGCTGACGGCGGTGCGCAACCCGACCACGATGTAGGGAAGCGCGCCCAGCAGCACGATCTCCTGGAGCATCTGCCGCCGGGGCGTGCCAAGTATTAGCGCCGCCCTGATCAGGCCGCGGTCAACCTTCTGCACGCCGATGTGGGTCGAAAGCCAAACCGTGAAGAACACGCCCCATACGACGAGGAACAGTTTTCCCGCCTCCGACAGGCCGAACCAGAGGATGACGATCGGCACGAAAGCAATCGGCGGAATTGGCCGCAGGATATGGAATAGCGGAGACAGCAAGCTCGAAATAACAGGGAATTGGCCGGTGAGGATACCGAGCAGGATGCCGAGCAGGCCGCCTACGATGAACCCCGTGGTGACGCGAAAGAGGCTGGCCAGTAGATCGCCAAGGAACTGTCCGCTTCGTATCCACTCAAGGACCGCCGCAGCTACCACTGTCGGCGGCGGAAACAGCACCATGTTGACGGCCCCGGAACGGGAGACCAGTTCCCAGAGGCCGACGAACAGGGGAAGCGAAAGCGCCCCGACCAGAATATTGATGCGGCGAAGACGAACTGAATCCGGCCGCCGACCGCGACCGTCGGTGCGGAGAGCAATTTCTTGTCCTGCTGAGGTGCCGTCCTGCATGGCTGTGCGGGTGCCTATTTCCACGAGAGCGTGACGCGTGCGGGGTCGACCTTCTTCAGCGGCTCGGCGACGACGACCTTGCTGAAGTCGGGCATCACCGCTCCCGGAGGATGGTTGCCGCTCTCGAGGCGCCATGCGGAGTGGGTCTTGAGAATCTCGATCAGCCGGTCGTCGAGACGCACCCGGTAAACATAGTCGGCCCAGATCGGAGCGAGGTCGTCCCGCTTCATGCCGACCGCGTCCGCCACGACCGTGATCGCTTCATCCGGGTGTGCTTTCATCCAGACCTCGGCGTCGATCAGCGCGGCGATGAACTTCTCAACCAGCGCAGGGTTGGCATCCAGATAGGGTCTCGTGACGACGATGTTGAACGTCTCGGAGTAAGTGCCCGTTGTATCGAGCTCAGCGACGGCTTCGCCGAGGGCCTTCTTGGCGTTGGCGATGTGGGGTTCCCAAGTGTCGATCGCGTCGATGCTTCCTGCTGCAAGTGCCGGCAGCATCTCCTGCGGCCGCAGGTTGACGAGGGTGACATCCTTGGGAGTCAATCCCGCCGACTTCAGCAACGTCGCCGTGTAGACCTCGCTGCCGGTGCCGGCAGTGAATCCGATTCGCTTGCCGCGAAGATCTGCCTTGGTCTTGACGCCGGCCTTGGCCACGACGACCGTCTTGAGGTCGGAATATTCCATGCCGGCGACGAAGGCGATAGGCTGGTTTGCCATCGCCGAAGCGGTGACCGGCGCCTCCGCCGTCGTCGCGATGTCGGCGCCGCCCCCGATCACGGTGTCCAGGCACTGCTTGCCGGACGTGAAGTTCGAGACGGTGATGTCCAGTCCCTTCTTTTCGAAAATCCCCTTCGATTTGGCGACGATCGCAAGGCCGGAGATCGGTCCGAGGTTTTGCGCAAGCCGGGCTTTGAGCAATTCCGCGGCCGAGGCGCAGCCCGGACCAATGGCGAGGTAGCAAAGCGCGGCATAGCCGGCGATTGCCGCAATTGGGCGGACGGTGTTCCAGTGCATGACGATCTCCCCTCGCGCCGCGCCGGGCGGCAGCCCCGATGTGATCGCGGATACCGCCCTGAACGGCTCCGCAACGGACTCCCGCGTCCTCCCCTGGGCGATCGCTTGAGGATCGGCCCCGCGTTGGTATGCTCGCCCGGCGCTACGGTCTCGGGAAGCAATTAATCGACATGGCCCTTGGGGCGACCGGTCGCGGGCCGYCGCTCGAGGCAACGCCCGTGCGGCGGATGGCCGCCGGAATAATGTCTGTCGTGACGGGTTCATGTCAGCAGATCAAAGACCGTCAGCCAGAAGCAATCGCAGGAACAATCTGCAGGAACAATCGGGAGGATAGGATGAGCATTTTTGCCAGGGTCATCGTGCCAGCAGGCGTTGCGCTCGCGCTCTTCGCAAGTCCATCGGTGCAGGCGCAGTCAGCCGACATGACCTTCTTTGTGACTTCGAGCGGGCCGGGCAAGGGAGCCGATCTCGGCGGCCTTGAAGGGGCCGATGCGCAGTGCCAGAAGCTCGCACAGACGGTCGGCGCCGGAACCAAGACCTGGCATGCCTATCTATCGACACAGGCCGCGGACGGTAAGCCGGCGGTCAATGCCAAGGACCGCATTGGCAAGGGACCCTGGCAGAATGCAAAAGGCGTCGTGATCGCCAAGGACGTCGCTGAACTGCACAGCGCCAACAAGGTCAACAAGGATAGTTCGCTGACCGAGAAGGGCGAGGTGGTCAACGGCTTTGGCGACCAGCCCAACCGTCACGACATTCTCACGGGATCGCAGCCTGACGGTACGGCGTTCGCGGGCGCCGATGACCGCACCTGCAAGAACTGGACGTCGAGCACGCAAGGCGCGGCGATGCTCGGCCATTCCGATGTCAACGGCCCGGCGACCAATCCGACGGTGAAGTCCTGGAACGCCGCCCATCCCTCGCGCGGATCGGAGGGCGGTTGTTCGCAGGCCGACCTGAAAAGCACCGGCGGCGACGGGCTGCTGTATTGTTTTGCAGTGAACTGAGGACGTCTGCTCTCGCCTCATCGTCATTGGGGGCCAACGGGTCCGCGCCAAGCGCGGCCCAGTTGGCTCGCAATGACGGAGCGTGGGGTTGCGTGCTACGCTGATGAGCACGCAATCACGGATCCCTCCCATGAAATACGAGCTCTACTACTGGCCCGAGATCCAGGGCCGCGGTGAATATGTGCGGCTGGCGCTGGAGGAGGCGGGGGCCGCTTATGTCGACGTTGCGCGCGGCCCGCGCGGCACCGCTGCGATGATGAAGATGATGGATGCGCATAAGGGCACGCCGCCCTTTGCGCCGCCGTTCCTGAAAGCGGGCAAGCTCGTCGTCGGCCAGACCGCCAACATCCTGTTTTATCTCGGCGCCCGCCACGGACTCGCGCCGAAGACGGAGGCGGGCAAGCTCTGGGTGCACCAGCTTCAGCTCACCATCACCGACCTCGTGACCGAGATCCACGACACCCATCACCCGCTCGGGCCTTCGATGTACTATGAAGATCAGAAGCCGGCGGCCAAGAAGCGCACGGCCGAGTTCTGGGACGAGCGCGTGCCGAAATATCTCGGCTATTTCGAAGAGCTTCTCGCCGGCAATGGGGGTGCCTATGTCACCGGTCGCAGGCTGACTTACGTCGATCTCTCGCTGTTCCAGATCGTCGATGGGCTGCGCTACGCCTTCCCCAAGCGCATGAAGGCGTTCGAGGGAAATATCCCGGGCCTCGTCGCCCTGCACGACCGCATCGCCGCGCGGCCGAACATCAAGGCCTATCTTGCGAGCGAACGCCGCATTCCCTTCAACGAGCAGGGCATTTTCCGCCGCTACAAGGAATTGGACAATTAGCCGGTCCGGATAGCGGCTCACCACACGCCGGGCAGCAGGCGATAGCGCACGCGCGTCATATAGTCGGAATAGCCCGGCAGGCCCTCACGCAGCGAGCGCTCCTCGATGCCGATGCGGACAGCAAACAAAACGACGATGACCGGCGCCATTGCAAGGCCCCACCACGAGCCCAGCAGCAGCGGCACTCCGGCGAAGAACAGGATCATGCCGCTGTACATGGGATGGCGCACATGCGCGTAAGGCCCCGTCGAGACCACGCGTTGTGCGGCCTGGAGCTTCACCACGGGCGCGGCGAACGAGTTCTCGCGGAACACCCACAGGATGAACAGCGTCGAGAGGACGAACAGCACGAGACCGAGCGCCTGCAACGCAACCGGCATGTCGGAGGATTGCGTGCGCCGGTCGAGCCCCATCGCGGCCAGCCAGGCCAGCATCGCAATGACGAAGACGATCATGAAGGCCTTGTCGGCGGCAGGCTGGTCCTTTTGCAGGACCGGCCGCAGACGTTCGGCGAGCAGCGCCGGATCGACCCGATAAAGCCACCAGCCGCAGAGCGGGCCGAGCAGGGCGCAGGTGGCGAGGAACACCCAGGCCGAAGGCCAATGCATCGTCCCGGCGCAAGCGAACAGCAGCGCGCCCATGCCGGCGGTGGTGATCGTGTTCTGCAACAGCAGTTTTGCGATCATGTTCGATCAGATTCCGTCACACGCCGGTGCATTTATAGCATTCTTCGGACAAACATGCGGCCGGTGCGACAGGGGTGGCTTCAAATCTTGATGGGCGATGTAAAGGCCGCCACGAGCCGAACCAGATCCGCCAGTCGTTTGGTTCCGGTCTTCGTGAAGATCCTGGTGAGATGGGTCTTGATCGTCGTTTCGGCGATGCCCATGCCTCTGGCCACGTCAGGAGCCCCGCCGATTTCGACGATGGCCAGGAAGACGCGCAGCTCGGCCGGCGTCAGCTTGAAGAGCTTCCGGATGAGGTCGGGCGCGACGATCGTCTCGAGCGCTGCCTTGCTGACGAACAGAACGGCGCGGGCCTCATAGCTGGCCC